>JBBTUQ010000029.1:0-7135 GCA_038063675.1 Patescibacteria group bacterium
GCCTTTGGGTTTCGCTTAAACTTTTTAAACCGTGTTTAACTATTGAACGATTGACCCCGGTCAACGGCACCATATCCGCCACCGTCGCTATCGCTGCCAGCTCTAGGGTGTCGCCCCGATCCTGTAGCTGTTTTCCCAAAAAATATGCTATTCCCGCCGCGCACAATTTATCTGTGTGGATAATCGCCAACGCCTTGGGAAGTTTTTTGGGTTTTTCATGATGGTCAATGATAATCACTTCCATTCCCTTTTGTTTCGCGTACATAACTGCCTCGTGGGCTACGATTCCGGAATCTACGACGATTATTAACTTTGCCTCAATCTGATCAATTCCTTCTTTTGAGAGTCCATAGCCCTCCTTTTCCCTTTGAGGGAGAAAGGGCATAACTTGTGCTCCCATTGCGTGAAGCGTTTCCCACATAATTGCCGTCGCGCAAATCCCATCCACATCATAATCGCCATAAATCACAATAGGCTCCCTGTCCTTAATTGCCTTTTTAATTCGCTTTATAGCTTTATCAGCCGCCAGTGAAAATTGAGGCCAGGGGGGATCCAAAAAATTTTTGACATCTTTTATGCCCCGGTTCTCCAAAAGGATTTTAATTATATTTTTGTCCTTATTTAAGATTTTCCACCGCATGGATGATAGAATATCAGCATGGAGCTTAAACTTCCAGCCCAAGTAATGGAATTTATTCAAAAGTTTAGCGCCGCCGGTTTTGAATGTTTTGCGGTTGGGGGTTCTGTGCGTGATTTACTTCTTGGTCGCCAGACCGAAGAAAGCAAGCGTTTTGATTTTGCCACCAGTGCTAAACCGGAAGAGATCCAAAAGCTCTTTCCCGATAGTTTTTATGACAATAGCTTTGGTACCGTCGGGGTAAAATTTGCCGATGAAATTTTCGAAGTCACAACATACAGAAAAGAAGGCCAATATTCCGACGCCCGGCATCCTGATAAAGTTCATTGGGCCAAAACGATCGAAGAAGATTTAAAAAGAAGAGAAGCAACTATCAGCGCCATTGCTACTGATGGAAAAGCTATAATTGACCCTTTTGACGGGCAGAAAGACTTAAAAGCTAAAATTTTCCGAGCGGTAGGAAACCCAAACGATCGCTATAAAGAGGACGCCCTGAGAATGATTCGGGCGATTCGTATTTCTACTCAATTGGGTCTGGTCATCGAAGACGAAACTTTTCAGGCAATCCAAAAAAACGCCGCCGCGATTACAAAAATCTCTACCGAACGGATTCGTGATGAATTAATTAAAATTTTATCTTCTGATTTTCCTTACGATGGCATAAAACTTTTACACAATGCCAACCTTTTAAGTTATATTCTTCCCGAACTTACCGCTGGGATCGGTATGAAACAACCGGGTCATCACATTTCTGATGTTTTTGTTCACAGTCTTGATTCTTTGAAATTTTGCAAAAACAGAAATTGGGTCGTTCGTTTTGCTACTCTTCTCCACGACATTGGCAAACCGCCTACTCTCAAAGAATTAAACGGGAAACCCACTTTCTATAATCATGAAGTCGTTGGTGCCAGAATTGCCCGGGATATTTGCCGGCATTTGCATTTTAAGAAAGAAGATATCCAAAAGATATTTATTCTTGTCCGTTGGCATATGTTCTCCGTTAGCGAACTAATTACTGATGCGGCTGTCCGCCGTTTTATTCATCGTGTCGGAGTTGAAAACACCGAGGATATGTTGGATTTGCGGATCGGGGATAGGCTGGGTTCCGGCTCCAAAGCCTCCAGTTGGCGCCTGGAAGATTTCAAAAAGCGGGTTGTTCAAGTTCAACAGCACACTCCCTCTGTTACAGATCTAGAAGTCAACGGCCATGACGTCATGGAAGTTTTAAGAATTCCCCCCGGCCCCCAAATCTGCAAAATCTTAAATAAACTTTTCGAAGAAATCACCGACGACCCCTCAAAAAATAAGCGCGATTATTTACTAAAAAGAATTAAAGAATTGCCATAACACACTTCACTCACGATCGCATAGTAAGTATGTAATTAATCCTTAATTATTTTGATCGTTTTTCTTCCCAAACCACCAAAAGCGGTGCCGCGTTAAAAATAGAGGAATATGTTCCCGAGAAAATACCGATAAATAAGGCAATGGCAAACCATTTTATCGATTCTCCACCAAAAATAATAATTGCCCCCATCATAATAAGTGCCGTCAAAGAGGTATTTATTGACCTCACCAGTGTCTGAAGAATCGAGACGTTAACCACTTCTTCAAATGGTGTTTTTATCATTTTCCTTAAATTTTCTCTGACCCGGTCAAAAACCACGATAGTGTCGTGAACCGAAAATCCAATGACAGTTAACAAGGCCGTGACAAACAGCGCGTCAACTTCCACGTTAAGAAAGTGTCCCAAAATAGAAAACACTCCGACCACTACCAGGACATCATGCAAAAGGGCCACCACCGCCGAAGCTCCAAATTTCCACGGAGAGTAAGGCTTAGGAATTTCTCTAAAGGCATACGCAATATAAAGAATAATCACTACCGAGGCCACGGCCACCGCCTGAATTGCTTTAATTGTCAGTTCTTTTCCCACTGTTGGTCCTACCGTTTCAAATCTTTCCACTTCAATCTTCCCGTATGTCTTTTCTAAATCAGCAATAATTTTATTTTTCTCCTTTACTCCCATCGGTTTTGTCCGAACTATATAACTATTACTTGATGTCTTTTGAACCGTCCCAATACTAGCAAGATTTCTATTTTCGACTTTCTCATTTTTTATTTCCAAAAGTGTCCCGCCGGTAAAGTCAATGGATAATTTTAATCCGTATTTTGCCAGCGAAAAGATTCCCGGGATAATAACAAACAACGAGATGGCAAAAAACAGGAATTTATATTTCATCAAATTAATCATAAGCGTTCTCCTTTAAAAACTCTTAAATACGTTCTTGTCACATTAATTGCGGTGAAAAACGAAACTCCAATGCCGCTGGCTAGAGTTAGCGCGAACCCTCTGACCGGCCCGCTGCCAAACCAGTAAAGAATCGCGCAAGTAAGTAAAGAGCTAACATTTGAATCTCTAATCGACGGAAATGCCCGCGCAAATCCCAGTTCAATGGCCGCAACTTTTTGTTTTCCCCAGGCAATTTCTTCTTTTATTCGTTCAAAAATCAAAATATTGGCATCCACCGCCATACCGATAGACAAAATAAATCCGGTAATTCCGGCCAATGTCAAAGTTACCGGAATAAGTTTGAAGATGGCAAACGAAACCAAAACATAAGTAACCAGGGCTAGATCTGCCAAAATTCCCAGAGTTCTGTAATTAACTATCATAAAAATCGCCACGGCCACCAACCCAATCGCTCCGGCTGCAAGACTTTTCTGTACTGATTCTTGCCCCAGTGTGGCCTCCACCGTCCGCTGTTCAATAATCTTAACCGGTGCCGGCAAGGCTCCGGAATTAAGCAAAATCGCGTATTGTTTTGTTTGTTGGGCCGTGAACTTTCCGGTAATTACCGCTTGCCCTCCGGAAATTATTGTTTGCACTGTTGGGGCCATCAAAACTTGATTATCCAAAAAAATCGCCAGCGGCTTGTTTAAGTTTCTCCGGGTAATATCTTCAAATTTTTTCGCCCCCTCCGCCGTAAAAGTTAAATTTATTGTTGGCTCTCCGGTATTTTGACTAAAAGCGGCATCAGCCCGTTGTAAATCTTTCCCCGAAAGTTCTGTTGCGGCCGATTCTGAGGCAGATATCTCTTCACGAAACGTCAATTCGGCGGTTTTTCCTACCAGCTCGATGGCTTGACTGACATCTTTGACTCCGGCCAGCTCCACAATAATGCGATAGTCACCACCAACTTTTGCCGTTTGGACTATCGGCTCTGAAACTCCGTAAAGATTGACCCTTCTTTCAATAATTCCTTCCAGTGATGTCAGGGCCCGGTCCCGATCGGCCGCCGCCACGTTCGTCATATCTGCGGACATAACCAGATGCGTCCCACCCGCCAGATCCAAACCCTTGCGAACGGTGCCGAGCGTTTTTCCTCTTATAGAAAATTCCGGTGGTAAATCCACATAGGCCGCCAAAATAGTAATTAAAAATATTATAAGTAATATTACCCGTGGGTTTTTCGTCATTTTTTAACCAGAAGCAATTGATGAGCGCCTTTAAAAATAATTTGTAATTTTCCGCTTTCTTTAAAGGCTGTCACCTTTACTTCGTCTCCGGCTTTTACGCCAACATTTTTTACAAAATCGTTGGGGACAGTTACTGCCAAACTGTTTCCCGTTTTAAAAACCTTCTGTTTCATGATACCAGCTCTTCTTCGTCACCGATAATCATTATCCTTGATCCCTCAAGGATTGAAAGGAGAAATGGATCCCGTCGGCTTTTTCTAAAAACGAATTCTTCTTCCGTCATCACCGTATAATTTATCTCCGTTGTCCTTCTAATTTCCTCGGCCCGGACAATTGCCGCCAGCTCTGCCAGCACGATTTGCCCTACGATTAAAAGATCAACTTGATCAGGATTTGCCGCCTTCCCTCGGGCATAACCTCCCGACAGCATAGCAAATTTTACCCTTCCCAGTTTTATTTTATTTTTAAGAATTTGCCCTCCCAGCCCGCAAGTTTTTGCCACCAGTCCCATAAGATCAAAATAGAGCGGATAATCTTTTCTAAAAGAGTAGTAGAGACGATTCGCCCGTGGTTCTTTTCGAACCATCCCTGTTTTTTCCATATGAGCCAGTTCGCGCCTGACGGCGTTAATTTCTTCATGAATCTTACGTACTAAGTCCCGCACATGGAAGATTTGACCTGGGTTCAAAAGAAACATTTCCAGGAGTTTGATTCGGACTTTGGAGATGACAAGATCATTTAACATCAACTTGTTGACCTATGGGCAGGGCCTCAATCCAGATTGTACCACGATTAAATTTAATTTCCACCCCCTTAGTGTCAAAAAACTTCGTTCGGTCCGTCCGGGTCTTTTTTACCCATGTTCCGTCAATTACCTGTCCATCCATCAAAAACTTGGCCTTACCCGTTCCTTTTGTCCCATACAGCGTGTGCGACCCGTGCCCATCTTCCAGATATCCGTCATCGGCAATTCCCATGGTCATAAATTGTAAAACCACGTTCTTGGCAGTTATTTGCTCTTCAGTATCAAGATCTTTATGCGCTTCTCCTCCGTTAAATCTTAGATATAAATTTGTTTCCCGGTCATATTTCCAGGAAACCAAATAACTCCCGGCGTAAGCTGTCTGGACAGAAGGCAATCCAAAATCAACAGCTAGGCTCGCCGGTCTGTTAGTCAAAGCCGCCTCCTCTTTAAAACTCCAGGGAATAAACCCCGTTGCCCAGTCATTAGTCAGCTCTCTTTTTTTAGCCGCAAAATCCCAAAGTTTCAACAGTGTTGTGTAGACGGTGTGCTCGGTGGCCGTGTCTTTCCCCAGGCGTTCATAATCCCGGTAAAAAGTCGGGAAGCCAATGCTGAACTGATTTAAATCGTTATCTCCACTCCATCCGTAGCGTTCGATTTGTCCCAGAGCGTCTGCCGGACCGGGAGTATTAGCTCCGCCTACGTGGGCATAGAGTGGGGAACTGCCGTATTCGGAAATCCAATCAAGATAATAAGTTCTGGCCGAACGTACCGGCCCAACAATATCTCCATCCTGACAATAAAATACCGCCATAAATCTGCTGATGCCTCCTTCCGCCACCGCTTCATAAACTATATCAGCATACGAAAGTCCCGATTGGGGCCGGGCGGCTTTGGAATTTTCAATCATCACTCCCAGCGGCCGACGTTTATCCCAAGCCGCTTTCTCATCCTTTGTGTACATAGTCCCGTCTAGAGGACACTCTTCTGTCCGCGGAAGATTGGAGATGACCCTTTTCAAGCCGCCCTTTTTGCCGGTCGCCACCGGAGATTTAACCTCGGTAGTTTTTGTTCCGGAGAACGAGAAGGCGGCATACGATAGTCCAGTGGAAATAAGATAAAGCCCAAGCCCGCCAACAATACCAATAACTAATTTACGTTTATCCACTTGCTTATGGTAAAAACTTTACTGAAGTTTGTCAAGGACTTGCAATTTACGCTTAGCTTGTGCTAAGGTACATGGTAAAGATTTAATCTTTGGAGAGGTGGTGATAATTAATGAATCAAGCATATTGTGTTAAATGCCGAAGCAAAGTCCAGATGAAAGACGGGAAAGAGGTCACCTGGAAAAATGGTCGCCGAGCCTTAGTTGGCATTTGCCCCGCTTGCGGCACCAAAGTCGCTCGTGTTTTAGGCAAAGCCTAAAATTTTTAAAGAAAACGAGAAAACAGTTGGCGGATAGCGATATTCGCTAATTGTTTTTGTTAAAAAAACAAATTTAGAGGAATTTGAGAACCGGAGTTTGGGATTTAAGATCGGAGAATAATTTTCCAAAAGCTTCATTGACTTTTTGTTGGAAAAGAATCGACCTGGTTTCCTCTTTCATTTGAGCTTCATCCGTTGCCGTCAATACGATTTTATTTTTAGAAATATATTCTGCCACCTCCGCGTCAGTAATAATAATTTGATCTGCCACCAGTTTTTCCACCACAACCTGTAACTCCATTTGTTTTCTGAAATCAGCCAAAGTTATTTTTTGCTGGGCCAAGGCTTGTTCTAAATTAACCTGATCTCCCAAACGCTTCCGGATTTCCTGTTCTTTAACATCAATTTCCGGGGCAATAACTTTAACTCCCTTTTTGGCAGCCGCGTCCCGGACGATTCTTTCGTTGACCAATTCCTCCAGGGAGCTTTGACCATAACGATCAACCATCCGGCTTTCCAGCTCCAGTCTGGTTATTGGTCTCCCGTTCACCATCGCCACTATAAATAGTCCCTTATTTTTCCATCCCAAAAGAACTACCAAAACCACAATCACCAAACCCAGGACCAAAAGGGGATAATTAAGTTTCTTGACCTTCGGAATCTCAATTTCTTTTGTTTTTCTCATCGCCATTGTGGAGAGTATACCAGCCAAAATCTCCCAAGGCAAGGGGGAAATTTGACTTATAGAAGTCTTTTAATATAATAGCTTCATGTTCAAGAAAGAAAAATCTGTCACGCTTATTTATGATCTCTCAAGTCACGATATAGGTCCGGTCTCAGATTTGGCAGTT
>JBBTUQ010000030.1:0-1078 GCA_038063675.1 Patescibacteria group bacterium
AACAAACTAGCATTAGGTATTCCATGAGTGCTCTACCTGGAGACGAAGAAATACACTGATCATGGATCACAAAGAACCGCTGAGTGATAGATACGTAGAATTGTGACTGAACTAACTTCCGCCAACCGGCGGATTTTTTAGTATAATTGGCCCACTGCCAAGGTAACTCAGTGGTAGAGTGCCGCCCTCATAAAGCGGTTGCCGAGAGTCCGATTCTCTCCCTTGGCACTCAGTTCACCAGCTCCCACCACCTTTTCCAGTTCGGCCGGAGATCCCGAAATTCCCCTTGGCCTGCAGCCATAAACTCTTTTGGTAAAATAACTACCACTTCACCCGGCTTGACCAAACTCAATTTCTCTCTGGCCATTTTCTCTATAAACTCCGGGTTTTTTGATTTCTCCAGTTCGTTTTCCAGCCGTCTGTTTTCTGTTTCTAACTTGCTAACCTGCTGCTCTCTCATAACTACCTTGCCCCCTGCCCCCCAGAGCCCGAAAATCGCTTTTACCGTGGAAATAATCAGAAAAATTCCCACAATTATTATAATTAAATTGACCAGTCTTTTACTCATTTGTTATTGCGTTAAGACTTTTAAAATGTTATTATAGGTCACAGATGGATCTACAAAAATACCAGCAAGAGTTTGTGGCCTCCCTAAGGTCCAAATCTCGTGCTTCTGCTACCGTCATTGCCTACGGTCAGGACATAAACCAGCTAAACGATCACCTGCAAAAGCAAGACGTTTCCTCTGTTAAGGATATCACGACTGCCCATCTGGAATCATTTTTAACTGGTCTTTCTAAACAGAACTACACTGCCAAATCCATCAGCCGTAAAATCAATTCTATCAAAACCTTTTTCCGTTATCTTTCTCTTCAAAACTTTCTCACAACCAATCCTTCTCTAACTATCGTCCATCCAAAAATTGAGGCCAAATTACCCCGCATTCTCTCCCAAACCGAGTACCGGGCGTTGCGTGACGCTTGCCGGGAAGACAATCGCATCAGTGCTATTGTTGAGCTTTTTCTCCAAACCGGCATTCGTATTGGGGAGCTCGCTAATCTTTCTGTTTCAGACGCTC
>JBBTUQ010000031.1:0-5787 GCA_038063675.1 Patescibacteria group bacterium
TATAAAGAGAAGCAAATGGCGGCCATTGACGAGAGAATTGTGGCCGTGACGGAGAGAACAATCGCCAAAGTTTTAAAACAAAAACTTAGTCTTTCCCAACACGCGGACTTAGTATATGAGGCTTTAGAGAAAGCTAAAGCGGAGGAATTCATCTAGATGAACTTCATAACGAAAAAAATACTGGCGGAAGCAATTACCAGACCAGAGGCTTTGGAGATGTTGGGGGATTTTCGATCAAAAGCAGAAGCCGGAGTTTTTAAAAAAGATGGTGAAAAACAAGACGGAATCACTAAAGATAATATTTATGAGGTTTTTAAAGAGGCGGAGGAGGAGATAAAAGGGAGAGAAACACTGGTGGTGACTTTGGGGGTGGAGTTTGGAAAAGAGGATTTACAGAAAATTGGAGAAAAAATTAAGGGAGATTTTTTGCTGGAATTCAGATATGAGCCGGAGCTTTTGGGCGGGGCGAAACTGGCCTGGAAAGGACAAGAAAAAGACTACAGTTTAAGAAAAAAATTGCAAGAATTATGACGGAGGAAATTGGATTTGTAAAATCATCGCGGGACTTTCTGGTGAGAATTGAGGGCTTGCCGACGGCCAAACTTAATGATTTGGTGGAAAGTGAAAGCGGTATCCGGGGGTGGGTGAGTGCCCTTTATCCGGAGGAGATAGAGGTTTTGCTTATTGATGAAGGAGATGTGCGGCCGGGGACAAAATTTAAGAAATTGCCGCAGTCTTTATCTATAAAGGTAGGTGATTTTTTGATTGGGAGGGTGGTTAATCCTTTAGGGGAACAAATTGACGGGAAACCCCTCGGTGAAAAAAAAGTCGCAGATATGAGTCTGGAAAAAGTGGCGGTGGGAATTTCCGGCCGGGAAGTGATTACTAACCAATTAACGACAGGGGTAACAATGATTGACACTTTGATCCCTTTAGGTAAGGGTCAAAGAGAGTTGATTTTGGGGGATGCCCGATCGGGGAAGACGAATTTTGTAATGGATATTATTATTAATCAGAAACATACCGGGATGATTTGCGTTTATGCTTTGATTGGCAAATCGGTAGCTGAAGTTAAAGGACTGATTGATTTGCTGCGGAAAAACGGGGCGATGGATTATACGACGGTAGTGGTGGCTTCTTCGGCGGATCCCACGCCGCAGATCTTCCTGGCGCCAAAAACGGCCATGACTTTGGCGGAATATTTTCAGAGTACCGGGAAAGACGTTCTTTTAATTCTTGATGATATGGGGTCGCATGCTAAAATTTATCGGGAAATATCATTGCTTGGCGGGCGGTCGCCGGGGCGGGAATCGTATCCCGGAGACATTTTCTACCAACACGCCCATCTTTTGGAGCGGGCCGGTAACTTTATAAATGGGGCTTCGATCTCCGCTTTACCGGTGATCGAGTTGGATCTGAATGATTTTTCGACGCTGATCCCCACCAATCTTATGGCCATGACGGACGGGCATTTGCTTTTCCGGGCGGCAATTTCTAATCGGGGACAGCGGCCGGCGATTGATATTTCCCTGTCGGTTTCCCGGGTGGGCCGGCAAACGCAAAACCATTTGCAGGATTTGCTGTCAACTAAAATCCGGCAGGTGCTGGCGCAAGCCAGCCAGTACGAGACGATCAGCCGGTTTAGTTTTGAATTGCCGCCGGAAACCAAACAAATTTTAAATTGGCGGGATTTGATTTCAGAAATGCTGAAACAACAACCCCTGACCTTTATTTCTCCGGAAACGCAAGTGGTGATGATGGGACTAATATTTACCAGTTTTTACAAGAATAAGGACGTCTTATTCTTGCAACAAAGCCGGGATAAAGTCAGAGAGTGGCTGGAAAAAGACCCCCAACTTAAAAAAATTCCGAATGAGGCGTTTAAGATGGAAAACGAAGAAGAATTGTTTAAAAAATTAGAAGAAATTGTTCCCAGACTGACGGAATTAGTGGGCGATCATGGCAGTACTTAAAAATATCATCGAAACTTTGGCGGAAGATACGGCGCTGAAACTAGTGGCGCAGACGTACAGTGAATTGTCTTTGACCAAGTTGCAGAGAATCCGGTTGACGATTGAACGGAACAGAAATTTTGCCCGCGAAGTAGCCCAGGTTTACTATTTGGTTAAAGCCATGGCCCCAAAAGCGGCGGATCCGCGGAAACAAAAACCCAAAGGGACAATATCTTTACTTCTGGTTTCAAACAGCCGGTTTTATGGGGGTCTGGAGGAACAACTGATTAAACTTTACGCCTCACATACCCCGGAATTTGAAACGGATAGGATAATCATCGGAAAAACGGCCACGGAGTATCTGGCGGCCATTAAGTATCGTTACCCGTTTGAGGGGATGTTTTTTAAAGAAGATTTACCGACGACCGAGGAACTGGCGGGGCTTATAGACAAGATAAACGGTTATCAGCGGGTTTTTGTATATTATCCGCGATTTCAGACGGTTTTAGTTCAACAGCCAACGTTTACGGATTTGACGGGCCCGTCTGCCTTAACGACAGCCGGGGCAAGCTCGTCCGCGTTTTATTATATTTTTGAGCCGGAGGTGGAGAAGATGCTGGTCTTTATTGACCGGCAAATTATTGCTTTGCTTTTGGAACAGTCATTTTTGGAAGCGGAATTGGCCAGAACCGCGGCCAGGTTGGTGGCGATGGAACAGGCCCAATCAAATGCGGAGACAATGATTGCCGGAGAACGGAAACAACTGGCGCGGGCCCGAAGACAGTTGGCGGATACGAAGCTGTTAGAGATGGTTTTAAATATTACGATGCAGAAAAATATAAAAAATAATTTTCAATGTCTGAAAATTCGTGTATGATTGAAAAAAATAAAGCAAATGCAGTTCGGGGGAAGGTGACGATGGTGGTGGGGCAGATTGCCGAAGTGGGATTGGCGGGGCAGGAGAGGCCGGGGTTGTATGAGGTTTTGACAGCGGTGGCTGAACCATCGGTGAAACTGGAGGTTTTTTTTCAAACCGGAGAAACGGTTTCAGCTTTGATCCTTTCCGATCAGGCCAAACTTTACCGGGGAATGGAAATTGTGGGGACGGGGTCGACCCTGCGAATTCCCGTCGGCGGGGAACTTTTGGGGCGGGTGATTAATCTTTTTGGCCTGGCGGAGGACGGGGACGGAGAAATAAAAACCCAAAAAACCAGCCAGATTTATCAGAAACCGCCGTTGATTTCAGAAATTGCCGGTAGAATTGAAGTTTTGGAGACGGGAATAAAGGCGATTGATTTTTTGGTGCCGTTTGTTAAGGGCGGGAAAACGGGATTCATCGGCGGGGCGGGAGTGGGGAAAACGGTTCTCTTAACGGAGCTGATTCATAATATTACCGTGCGGCATCAGGGGGTTTCGATTTTTGCCGGAGTGGGAGAACGGGTTCGGGAAGGACAGGAATTGTTTAGGATGTTGTCCGGTTCAAAAGTTATGGACCGGACGGTGATGATTTTGGGGCAAATGCAGGAAAACGCGGCCATTAGGTTCCGGGTAGCCTTGGCGGCGGCAGCGATTGCCGAGTATTTTCGTGATGAAGAAAAAAAAGAAGTGTTATTTTTCGTAGATAATATGTTCCGGTTTGTTCAGGCGGGAAATGAAGTTTCCACGTTACTGGGAATGGTCCCGTCGGAACAAGCTTATCAGGCAACTTTGCAAACTGAGGTCAGCGGGTTGGAAGACAGACTGGTTTCTACCGGCGACGGATCAATTACTTCGGTGCAAACGGTTTATGTGCCTTCGGACGAGCTGACGGATGCGGGAGTAAATACCATTATGTCATTCTTTGATACCGCCGTGGTCCTTTCCCGGGCGGTGGCACAAATGGGCGTATACCCGGCGATAGACATTGGGCAGTCGTCATCTTCATCTTTGTTAAAAAATTTAATCGGGGAGGAACATTATGGGATTTTGACCAGATTTCAACAGTCGTTGGAAAGGTATAACAAACTATCCCACATCGTGGCCATTGTGGGGGAATCGGAACTTTCGGTGGAAGACAGGCTGATTTATAACCGGGTGAGAAAAGTGATTAATTATTTTTCCCAGCCGTTTTTTACGTCAGAAAGGCAGACGGGGAGAAAAGGGGTTTATGTGGAGACTAAAGATACGGTGGCGGATGTCAAGGCGATCCTGGATGGGGCGTATGATAACATGCTGCCGGAGAAATTCCTGTATATTGGGTCAATGAAAGAGACAAAATGATTTTCAATGATGTACTTCAGGTAAAAATCGTGTCGCCGCAGGAGAATGTGTTTGCGGGGCCGGCGTTGGCGGTGTCCTCGAAAAACTCGGCGGGAAATTTTGACGTCCTGCCGGAGCACGCCAACTTTATCACTCTGATCGAGGATCAGCCGATCTATATTCAAAAACTGGACAGACAGATATTAACCTATAGATTTGCCCTGGCGATCATGCATGTAAATAATAATAACGTTAGTATTTATACTAATATCAATCAGGCGGCATCTCCGGAAGGCTTCAGAAGGAAAGAATAGGCACGAGGTGATGTGTTGTGAGATAGTTAGGTCGTAGTGGGAAAGGAAAAAATAAAAATCAGTATAGCAATGAGGGGGAGAAGGTGCCAAGGGAAGGATTTGGAGAAAAGCCCAGGAAGGTCCTGTAGAAATTAGAACGAATGGGGGAATTGGGGGGATTGAGCCCGCCTGCCGGCGAGGCAGGGGGTGTGGGGAAACAAAAATAAAATAAAATAAAAACGAGGGAAAACGATGGGGAAGATTGGGGAAATAGGCCCGCCAAAAGCTACGCAGTATAGACAGTAAACAGGCTGTTACTCGGGACGAAAAGGGAAAATACGACCATAAAGATATTTTTGGTGAGAAATTTACTAAAGAATTAAAAAAATACCACTGAAAACGGGGGAATATTTGAAGGATTTCAGGGGAATCGGGGATATCAGGGAGATAGGGAATGTAGGGGCGAAGCATAAAAGATAAAATAATAGAATCCTGTAGTTAATATTGACGCGAACCGAAGCAGGATTTCACATCTTTCACACGGTAGCACGTTTTTCATGGAGTAGGCTATGATGTTATTTGTTATATTAGAGTATAGTGTGACCGTCGTGATAAGGCCGTGACAGTTCGTCTTTAACCAGAGTAGCTTTTTCTAACTTTGGACTCGATACTCATTCTCTAGGCTATTGTGGTATATGTGCGGTAATTATTGGTTGGTAGTGATTTCTATATTTTGTCTAATTTCTTCTTTTTCCACGATTTTCATCGGGGGCATTTTATTTAATTTGCCTCTTGACATATAATAATATATGTTACACACTGGATATAGGCTAAATTTTCCCGCGACGTTTACCGCGACGCGAATCAATCAAACCAGCCGACTGCTAATAAAAAATGAAAGCCTTGGGAAGCGCTAAAAACTTAATAAGCATTCCGGAGTTAATAAAGCTCGCCACGAAAAAGGGCGTAAGTTTTGGTTCCGGAAATGCCAATAACCGGCTTCGGTATTTGACAAAGGTTGGTCTTATTCCTCACGCCATCAGGCAACAGCCGGCCCCCGGAATTGATTTTACGGCGGGATATTACCCTTACGAGGTATTGGACTTATTGGTCAAAGTAGACAAATTTGCAAGACAGGGATTGGCGATACCGGCCATTATGGAGAAAATGGGGGTGGCGGCTAAGCCTAAATTTGAGTTTCCTGAACCGGAATTGCCGAGGGGGCTGGCAATGAGGGATTTGGGGGATTTGGGCCCGCCTGCCGGCGAGGCAGGAGGTGTGAGGGTAGAAAAAATACGAAAGAA
>JBBTUQ010000032.1:0-5408 GCA_038063675.1 Patescibacteria group bacterium
CTGCCTGAGATTTTTCTTGAACGCCTGGTCGAATGGCAGATTGCCGAAAAAATCCCGCCAGGGATGGTACATACCAACAATTGTATCTGCCGAAATCGGCAAAATCATAGAAAAATTAGTCCAATAATTTGTCCCAGCTCTTGAAAAATTCTTTTTTGGAAAAAATCTGTGACCGGAAGATGGCTTGTTTTGAGAGACTTCTTAAAAGGGTCGTGGAATCAGCTAATTTCTCAGTTTTATCTGCGAGCTCTTGGGTACTCCCCCAGAAAAAACCATCCATTCCCTCCCGGACAATTTCGGTTTGACCACCACCGGCAAAAACAATGGGAACACACCCGGCGCTCATGGCTTCAACCGTGGTGATACCGAAATGTTCAGCTTTTTCGGGAAATTTTTCCAAATCTTCGCCAAAGCCGGTGGCATGCCAATAGATTTTGGCCTTAGCATAGTGCTCTTTTAGAACAGCAAAGGAACTATCAGTGATGATCCTCACCGGATGACCGAGGCTCTTTTGCCTTAGTCTTTCAATTTCTCCTTCGCCCCCGGCGGTTAACCCACCAATAAGAACTAATCTCCAGTTTTTTAATCCTTTTTTGCACAAGCTGACAAACTCTCTTATTAAAACCTCTTGCTTTTTGGGATGGGTCGGGCCAAAAAATCGACCAACGGATAAGATAATGTTTTCTTTTTTCTTCGGGAAAAAAGATTCTATGTCAACTGGGGGATAGATTACCTGGCTTTCAACGCCGTAAGACTTATCGATATAACTTTTTGTGAAAGCGGAGTTGCAGACAATATGGCTCATGGCACGAAGCTTGATAGTGTTTTGGATATTGCGATGGCTTTTATGATTGAAGGGAACCTGGAAATGAAGAATATTTTTTTTGGCAAGACTGAAGGGGATACTGCCGTCAGAAATAAAAAATATTAGATCATACTTTGCCGTCAGAAAAAATTTTTTTAGGCGATTATTTTCATTAGTAAAGATATCCCAAACGAAGTTTACGCCGGTCAGATCCAAATTAAAGCGAGTTTTTATCTTGGTTACATCCTGATCGCCATTCCAAAAAATATCTGTTTGGTATCCTTTTTGCAAGAAATACTCCGCGGTGGTGAGGAAATATCTCTCCCCTCCTCCCATGGTGTCGAAATAGGGATTGAATAACCCGACTTTCATAATTCACCATTTAATATTCTTTCGTCAATTTCCTGGTAGGTTTTGGAAAGGGGTGTTTTTCTCTGTTTTTCCCAGAGGCGGGCGTAGACGATAAAGAGAGAAAAAGCTTGTAAGAGGCCATCAATCCAACCTTCTGTTCCCTGCCGCCAACCCTGCATCTTTATTATTCGGTTAAAAGCTTCGGTAACAAACACCCGAATGAGCCGCCACCAGACAACTGGTGGATGGTTTATTGCTAAACGAATGTCCACTTCTCTTTCAGAAAAATTTATAGTTTTTTTGACCATGGAAAAAATGCCCCGGTGAGTAAGATGATAGATGGGAGCCTTTAGTTGCCCAATTTTCCCGGAAACTTCTGACGATTCATGGATTTCTCCGATCCAGTTTTTTAATTTATCTTTACGAAATAACCTAGTAACGAAATCGGGGACTCGGTCACCATACTTAACAGCTTTTCCTAAAAAATAATTAACTCGTGATAATTGATAGGCATCGAAAGAATCGTCAATATTTTTGATTTCCTGGGCTAATTTTTGGGAAACCCGCTCGTCGCTATCAATATATAAAATCCAGTCGCCCTTGGCTTTTTCTTTACCTAAATTATGCCGAGCGGCAAAACTTGAATCAGCAGACTTAAAAATTTTATCGGTATATTTTTGGGCAATTTTTACCACCGTTTCCGGTGCCCCGTTGTCGATAACGATAATTTCATCGCAAAAAGCAAGACTCTTAAGGCAATTTTCTAAGACTTCCACTTCTTCCGGCCAATAAATAAAAGTAATGGCTGAAATCATAAAATCTTTCGCATTAACTTTTTAAGTGGATTTTTTTCAACTTGAATTTGCCAGTATTTATAGTCTGATTTTAATTTAACGATTTCTTTGTAAAACTCGGAGAGAAAGTGCTTATTGTTGTACTCGAAAAATTTTTGTTTTTCCCAGAGCTTGGCGAAAACGACGAGGCGGTTGAGGGCCATTAAAAGTGACAGAACTAAACCGTGAAGGCCATCTCTATAGCCTTCCCAATAGAAAAACCTTTTCAAAAATTCATCTAATGGAAATTTTAAAGCGTCGGACCAAGTGACGGTTTGATTAAGAAACTCGGCGTCGTTGGTAGTGTACCGATTCATTCGATCAATAAACTGATCAACAGAAACATAATGATAGTGCAAGAGGTCGCTTTTTAGGGTTCCGATTTCCCCATTAACAACCAAATCTTCATGGACACTTTTGCAAGGATAATGGGTTTTGTTTTTGCGAACTAGTTTTATTTGATAGTCCGGGTACCAACCGGTATGTTCCAGCCACTTACCGAAAATAAAATTTTTACGGGGAACCTTGTAGGCATTGGCGGTAAAATCAAGATTTTTTATTTCTTTTTTTAATTCGGGGGATAATTCTTCGTCGCAATCAATTTGCAAAATCCATTCACGGGAGCATTTGTCCAACGCCATCTGTTTGTGTTTGTGGAATATGGGGATGTGATCAACCAAAAAAATTTTGTCAGTATATTTTTCGGCAATTCTGACTGTGTCGTCAGAAGATTTCTCATCAACAACAATGATCTCATCCGCCAGCTGGCGGACCGATTCCAGGCAACGAGCTAAATTTTTTTCTTCGTTGTAACTTGCTATGGCAACTGATAATTTCATTTTTTATAAGCTTTTCGGATAAGACTTAAAACTTCAAATGTCTCGCGACGAGCAAGGATAAGCATAGCACCTACGTAAATTATAGCGCCAATAAGACCGGTTAGCACGTTTGGAGTAAAAACGAGAACGGGAATAATAGAAATCATGACGGCAATAACAGGCTTAAAGACCGGGCCAATGAAATTAAAAGGAACGATTCGCCGAACAAGGATAAAAGTTATAACAATGGTAAAAGCGGTAAGAAGCTGGGCAAAAGCAATACCCGTGAATCCAAAACGGGTTACGGCAAGAATGGTTAAAACCCAAGTTAAAATAATCCACATAACCATGAGACGAAGTGTCGTTTTAACATGCCCGGTGGCATCAAGGACATTAATAAGAATGCTAGAGACGGCGGAAATGACTGCCTGGGCGCAAAGAAGATAGAAAGAGGGCAGAGCCGGCTCCCATTTGGCATAGCGGGGAATAAGATGAATTAGACTGCTAATAAACACAGAGGCAAAGGCAAGAATTGGGAAAAGAATTGAGGAAACAGCAAAAAGAGACTTTTCGATTCCTCTTTTGAGAAGTTCCAAATCGTCCTGGATACGGGAATAGGCGGGGAAGGTTACCTTGGTAACACTGTCAACGATTAGACGGAAAGGACTGTAGGCCCAACGTTGGGCCCAACCCCAATAACCAATGCCGACGGAACCAACAATACCGGAAAGAAAAAAAGTTAAGAGATCATCTTTAATGACCGCCAGGACGTTTTTCCCCTGAAACTGAAGACCATATGAAAGAAGTTTCCAGGCCCGAGACCAAGAAAACCCTAGAGCAATTCTCCAGGGAGAAAGGAAATAATAAACCGGGAGACTAACGATGGCAGAGGCTAAAAATGCCCAGGCATAGGCAGCGACTTCAAAACCCTTGAAAGCTAAGAAAACAACTAAGACATTAAAAACTAAGGTCTCTAAAATTTGAGGAATGATCTGGACTTCGAAAGCGAGTTTTCTCTCCAATAAAATGGAAGGGATAACTTTTAGGGAGGAAATAAAGAGGGTTAAAAGTAAGACCCGATAAAGAAAAACACCGTCCGGAGACAGGCTGGCGTATTTGACTACCCAGGGGGTGACTAACAAACCCAATAGAATGGCTAAAACAACAAGAATTTCCTGAATAAAAAAGGTGGTTTTGAGATCTTCGTCATCTAAATCCTCTTTTTTTTGAATTAAGGCGGCACCCAGACCAACGTCGGTGAAAAGACTAAAAATACGTATTAGGGCAGAAACAATGATAAAAATGCCGATAGCTTTGGGAGAAAGAAAAATTCCCAGAAGAAAAAAGGCCCCCACAGAGACTAATTGCAAAAAAATAGTTCGGGCGGTCAACGCAATAACGCTTCTTACAGCCCTATGTTTTATTTCTTCTGTATTCATAAGTTAAATATAAACTTACTACAACAATACATATTAACGTAGTGAAATTGCCTATGACGCGAACCGGGGTGTTGGTAAATTTGGCAATGACATTTTTGTTTTGGATCGGGAAATTCAAGGTTATTAATTTATATTTATTATTATCATTAAATTCTACCTCTTCACCATCGACGAAAACTTTCCATCCAGGAAAATTAGCAATTGGTAGCTGGCTCGGCAAAACTTCGATATTTTGATAGTCAGAAGCTTTTAACGGTGAACCTTTGGGGAGATATTCAAAGGAGGTAGAACTAACTTTTTGTTTGATTTCTAATTCGCTTGTCAGGTCGGTATCAGTGACATTTAGATAAGTTTGGGGCTGAAAAAGTTTAACGTTAAAAAATAGCAAAAGAAGAATTAAAAATATTGATAAATATCGAGGAATATACTTGAATATCGATCCGGCGAGTAAAGCGCTAAATAAAGCTGCGAATTCTAAAAACCTCCAGGGAAATTGCAAATACCAAAGCTGGGGAATCCGGTCCCAGATAAATGAAGAATATTCTGTGGTCATAAAAACACTAAATATAAATAATAAAAATAATATAAAAATAATTTTTGATTTTTTGATTACCGCGACTATCAAAGCTAAAAGACTGGCGATAATGTGGAGTTTGCCAAGTTTAAAAGACATCCCGTCAATGCAACCGGCGATGGAACCGCCATAACCCCACAGGCTATCCCAAAGCTGGGGCAGACAGACAAAATGGATTTTGTAAGAGGCGAGATTTTTGGTTAAGAGATCGTCCACCAGAGTGAACTGTTTTTCCCAAAGAGCCGGCAACCAAAAAAATGCCGTTAGGCCGAAAGCAATAATTAAAGATATAATAATATTTTTGATATTCCTTGACCAAAGAATATAAATTCCGACGAACGGCAAAAAAATAAGATTATGAGTAATCATTAAGAGGGCCAGAAAAATCCCGGAAATAACAGGCTTGGAAGAATTAAGAAGAATCAGGGGGAGCCAGACAAAGGAAAAAAGCTCGGCTAAAGCACCACGGACATAAGCGTCGATGGCGTGATATGGAGCGTAAATATAAAAAAGGGCGGCAACAATGCCACCGATCTTTCCGAACAATTTCCTGGCTAAAAAATACATACTAATCCCCGACCCAACGAT
>JBBTUQ010000033.1:0-9821 GCA_038063675.1 Patescibacteria group bacterium
AATGTTTTATCTAATTTGTCTAATGAGACAAATTTGACCAATCCATCTCTCTCCGACGAAAAAACGATATTATATCTTTGCGACTCTCCCAGTTTTGATTTCTGCCACTCTCCCAGAATTTTCCACCCGATTCCGGCTACTACCACCAAAAAAATCGGCGCCAGAAGTATGCCGAAATTGAAAAACCGAAAACCCTGATTTTTAGAAATCCTTCTTTTTCCCACGCCCTATAACCTCAGGCTGCGGTAACGTCCACGAAGAGATCCGCCGGTCGTCGGACTGAGATTTCTTAGCCTGCTCCTCCTTCGATTGCTTTTTATTTTTCTTATTATTAAAATCCCCAAACATTCCCATACTCACCTATTTAACCATGCTTTCGTCAGTTTTGCAAATTATCCTTACAAGGGTCCAACCCTTGTAACTGCCCAATTTGACAAATCAAATTAAAGTCATCATCCCCTGCCACTCTATTTAATCTTTCAAACCCGCATTTTTTACATTTATGAGTCAAAACATATTCTCCCGTCCTCCTGCTCATTAGCCCCATTGGACTCATTAGCCCCATACAATCGTTAGCCCGATCTCCGGGAATATCCAGGTCCACATGCCTGCTCCACAAACAAAACGGACAATGATTGCGGTAAGACCCGCCCCACTTTATCGGCTCCACCCGCTTTTGACAATATTCACACTTAAAACCGTCATTTTTTGCAATAAATCTCATTGAAAAATATCACGCCATGGCGATAGTTTTATCAATCTATCTTTCCTGTTCTTTACGCACCTGTTTTACAAAAGCATTGATGGTTTGTTTTTCAAACCCCAAAACATCCAACAATTTATGTCCCATGGTCAGTCCTGCTTCCATTTCCGGCTGAATCACATAATTCGCCCCAACGGCGTAAAGCCGCCCGCGATCCTCATCAAAATGCGACCGGCAAATAATCGGTATCCCCGGCTTTAAAGTCAGAGCGTGTGAAATTATCAATTCCTGAGAATGCCGGTCCGGAACCGCCACTACCACCATCACCGCTTTGGCAATTCCCGCGAAACGAAGCACGTCAATATCCGCCGGATCCCCAAGCACCGTTTCCACCCCGGTAGCCGAAAGTTCTGAAATTGTCAGATGATTAAAATCCACAACCACGTACGGAATTCCCGCCAGAGCTAAAATCCGGGAAATTTGTTTTCCCACCCGCCCATGCCCGCAAGTTATCACATGATCGTAAGCCACCACCTCGCCACGTTCTTTTCGATAAGTATCAAATTCGCTAAAAAGCAACTTATAAAGTTTTGGCGACCACCGCCCGGCCAGATTTTTAGTTTTTTCAAAAACCGGCAAACCCAAATTAATAATAAAAGGCGAAAAAGACATGCTAAATATAGCCACTCCTGTTAAAAAAGCGTTCTCTGCAGGCGTAATAATCCCCCTAGCCAAAGCCGCCAGCCCCAAAACCAAAGCAAACTCCCCCACTCCGGAAACCGCAAACGCCACCTCCATCGCCGTCTTTAAATGATATTTAAAACGAATCGTAATAACCAAACTAACGATTATTTTGATAAGAAAAATCAACAATGTAACCGCGATCAAATTCATCAAATTCGTCCAATTAGCCAAATACCCCAAATCCGTCCCCAGCCCTATTCCTACAAAAAATACCACCGCGAAAACATCACGAAGGGGCCTTATTTCCGCAAAAACCGTATGATTCTGGGCCGACTCGGCAATAATCAGTCCGGCAATAAACGCCCCGATAGCTAAAGACAATCCCGCAAAATTTGCCGCCATTGCCGAGACTAAAATAATCGCCACTATCGTCAGGGTAAAAAGCTCCCGGTTATTAATCCGGGCCGCTTTATCCAAAATCTTTGGCAAAATCTTTTTCCCCAAAAACACGATCAAATACAGCAAAACCGCCGATTTTACTATCGCCAGTCCCGTATCCTTCCAAATTAGACCAATTTGTCCAATTTGACCAATCAATATCAACCCCGGCAGCACTGCCAAATCCTGTGTCATCAACCATCCTGTGGCAATTTCCCCTTTTAAAGTGTCCATGTGTCCCTTTTCTAATAAAACTTTAGTCACCACCGCCGTACTGGCCATGGAAAAGGCATAGGCCAAAACCAAAGCCGAGGCCGGCAAAAAACCAAAAACAAGATTTAAAATAAAAAAGAAAATCGCCGTGGTTATTACGATCTGAATAATTGCTCCCAGTACTGCGATAGCCTTCACCCTGGCCAATCTCCGAAAAGAAAATTCCAAACCGATGGAAAAAAGAAGTAATGTTAGCCCAAGTTGTCCCACCGCTTCATTTGCCTCCGGACGAAGAATTCTCCCAAAAAAAATCGCCACCACGACCGAAGCCAAAAGATATCCGGAAATCAGAGGCTGTTTAAATTTCCACGCCAAAAGACCCCCGCAAATCGCCGTCAAAAAAATCGCCAAAACCTGGGTTATCACTAATTAAGTGTACTACAACTTTTTGGCAAATGAAGAGTTTAGTTTCTGGATATCTTTAAGCTGGGCTTTTTTGTAGTGGTCGATGTTGATTTTAAGAACCGCCAGAGGGGTATATGTTTTCGTCGGCCAAAACTTTTTTCTCCAAAGATTCCTGTCCAATTTTTCAAATTCCCGGATAAAAGTCTCCCCCCCGTTAACAAATTCTTTATGCACGGGGCCAAAGGGCAAATTTTTTCGGGCTGCAACGGTTTCTTTATTAAAAGAATTAGTCGCTCCGAAAAACGAGATTTTTTCTCCCAGGACCAGATGTTGTACACACTGTGTAAAATAAAGATCCCAACCGGCAAAATGGGCAATAACGTCCTTCAGACTCCAGCCCTCAAACAGGGGTTCCTCTCGTTTACTCTGGGGAAATTTGTTGACGGCAGTTATCAACTCGTCCCTTACTTTCCTAAATTCCTTTATAAATTCGTACACTGTCCCTATTTTAACACAATTTCGCCAAAACTGCATCCAGCTCCTCTGGCAGCCCCGCTTTAAACTCCAAAACCTCGCCGGTTTGGGGATGTTTTAGGCAAAGACAGGCCGCGTGTAAAAAAAGCCGTGGACAAAACTTAAGATCGGCTTGCAAATTTTTTCTCCCTCCATAAATGGGATCGCTCACAACCGGATGATTAATATATTTCATATGCACTCTAATCTGATGTGTTCTGCCCGTCTTCGGTTCGATTTCCAAAAAACTAAGTAACTTAGGTGACTTAAGTGACCTAAGTAACTTAAATCCTGTCTCCGCCTCCCGTCCTCCCGGGAACACCCCAAAATGTTTCCGGTTATATGGACTCCGGGAAATGGGCGCGTTAACCGTCCCCTGATCAGGTTCGACCCTGTCATGCACCAAAGTCAAATATTTTTTCGTCACTTCCCGATTTTTAAATTGATTTTTTAAATTCTCAAAACTCTCTGGTGTTTTTGCAATTATTAACAAACCCGAAGTATCTTTATCCAATCTGTGTACAATCCCCGACTTTTCAAAAAACTCCCCGCTTACAAGGGTCGAACCCTTGTTTTGGCGCTTATCAACCCACTCTTGTACTGTTTCCTGATTTTTGGTCGTCTCGGCTTTATTTACCGTCAATCCGGAGGGCTTGTCTACCACCAAAATCCATTCATCCTCGAAGATAATTTTTGGGGAAGTCACTTTTCCTTTTTCTTCTCACAATTAAGACAAAACGTGGCCGTTGGTATTGCCGCAAGTCTGTCGGTGTCTATCATCCTCCTGCATTTCTCACAAATCCCGTAATTTCCGATCTTAATCCTTGCCAAAGCCTTGCGTGTTTCAATCAAAACCATATTCATCTGCCCTATCAGGGCCTGGGTTCTCTCATGATTAGCCTTTTGGTGAGCCTCCGCATCATCGGTGGCATTATCCAAAAGCCTCCCCTTATCCTCAAAAGGATCTTCTTTTTTCAGATCAGAGATCCGGTGTTCCGTTTGCGCCCTTCTCTCTTCCAGATATTTTTGTATCTGGGCTAAAACATTAGCGGGAAATTTAATCATATACATAACTAAGACTGCGTCTATGATCGCCGCCGTTAGCCATCCGTAGTATATGACTCCCCCGTCTCTTTTTGCAAGTAGGGTGTTTATTGTAAAAACCATTAATAAAAACAAAAGGGTAAAAAACCCGGGCTTGTTAAAATTGTTTGCCGCCTCCGGAGTTTCAGAAATCTTTTTTTCTAGGAAACGCAGGGATATAAAAAGAAGGGCGTAACCAACACTAACCGCCGGGTAATGCCCCGCATAGCCAAAAATAGAAAGCAATATAGCCGGCAAAGTAAAAAGATCCAAAATTTCCCAAACCCTTATTTTCTTATCAAATTTGTCTAATAAGCCCAATAAGACCAATGTACAAACGGTCCCAATCAGCGCCCCAAGATAAGACAACCCCGGGTATTTAATAAACAGCAACCATTTGCCAATATCTTGGCTAAAAATTTGAGGATTTAAAAAAATATAGGCCGCCCTTGCCCCCAAAAACCCAAACACCGCCGCCAGCAACATCCCGTCAATTACTTTCTCCTCGTTAAGCCCCATTTTTCTGGCCAATTTCCAAAGATAAAAAGAAGAAACTATAAACCCCGCCGCCAAAAAAACTCCGGAAAAATTCATAAAATCATTAGTCTTTTACGGATTTTAAAAAAGAAAAGAATAAATATCAATACTCCGGAAAGGAAAAAAACGTTTCGAACTCCCATAAAATCTGATAAAGCTCCGGTCATAATCACCGGAATTATAAAAACCATCCCTCCCGTGGCCGTTAGAACCCCATACACTCTGCTCCGGACTTCTTCGGCAGTATTTGTTTGCAAAATAGTATTAGCGGAAACATCAATAAGCGCGTTGGAAAATCCTAAAGCAAAAAGGAATATTTGAACAAAAATCAGCCTATCGGTAAGCCCTAAAAGTGTCAAATTAATCGCCACAAAAATAATTCCCGTAGCAATCGCGGCCGAAAGCTTCAATTTCTTCCCAAATTGAGAAACAACCACCGTCCCAAGAACGATCCCGAGGATCGCCGGTCCCAAAAGCATTATTGAGACGTCATTAACCGGACGGTGCAGCACCTTATCCGCCAGTCCCGGTAACAACGTTGATACGGAAGCAATAACCGTTTGTGACCCGATTAAAAGTGAAAGAGACAAAGAGACTTTCGCGTGCGTCAAAATATAGTCTTTACCTTCAAGAAATTCTTTTTTAATTTTAATTATTGTCTCTCCGTCCAACAAATTAGCCCAATTAGTCCAATTTGACAAATACTTCGTCCGCCTTTTCAGAACCGACCTTATCGGCTGCCCCGGAATTTGCGTGATCCAAAGACTAGCCAGAAGATACATTCCAAATATAAAAACGAAGGTTTTATCCAGACCAAACAAATCAAGAAGCGGTCCGGCCAATAATCCTCCGGCCAGCATCGAAATAAATATTGTTAAGGTAAAAACTCCGTTTGCCGTTAACAGTTCTTTTTTTGAAACAATCGTGGGAATAATCGGGGCCTCTGCCGGAATAAAAAATTGAGTAACCAAAGAAATAAATATTGCCAAAAGATAAATAAACGGCAGGGCCTCTGATGTCAGCAGAAACAATAAAACCACCGCCGCCCTGATACTATTACATAAAAAAAGGGTCACTTTTTTGTCATACCGGTCTACCAAAACTCCGGCCAAAAGACCAAAAAGCGCTTGAGGCACGATAAATGAAAGGGTTAAAACTGAAACTGTGGTATTAATTCCCGTTAAATGATAAACCCGCAAAGCCAAAACAAAGGTCAATAAATTGATTGCCGTCTGAGAAAAAATCTGCGAAAGCCACAACGACCTGAAGGCCGGAATTTTCAAAACCTCCACAACGGCAATTTTTTGCATAGACCTCATTTTACTATTATGTTATACTTTTTGCTACCTTATGACCGCAACCTCCCATGCCATCGTCGGCGCCGCCATCGCCTCAAAAATCCCCGATCTCCGGATTGCTCTTCCCCTGGCCTTTCTTTCTCATTTTGTTCTCGACAAACTCCCCCACTGGGACGTCATGACAGAGGCAGATCACAACGATCACAAGGCAATTTTTATTAAATCCTCTCTGGATGTTTTCCTCGGCCTCATTTCTGTTTTTATTTTTGCCAATTTGACCAATTCGACCAATTGGACCAATTTATTTTTAGGTTCCTTTGTCGCCCAATTCCCCGATTGGCTCGAGGCCCCCTACTTTTTAGGTTTCAAAATCAAGATATTTAGCTTTAACTATCGCTTCCAGCACTGGATCCATGACATTTGGTTTGACTCACGTCTCCCAGCCCCTTGGGGGATTATTACTCAATTAGTTGTTGTCACCCTTTTTATCCTCTGGAGCCTTATTTAGCTCTTTCTACATAATCCCCTGTTTCCGTATTTACAATTATCTCTTCCCCTTCTTTCACAAAAAGTGGCACTTTTAGGTGCGCCCCGGTTTCAATTTCACAATCTTTATAAAGATTCGTCACACTATTTCCTTTATATCCCGGGTCCGCCTGGGTTATTTTAAATTTCATTTTCAAAGGCAACACCACTGACAACGGTTGTCCCTCATATAATTTTAAGTCCATTTCTGTTCCTTCCTTTAAAAATTTAGCCTGATCCCCTACCAGGTCTTCGCTAATTTCAAACTGCTCAAAAGTTACCGGATCCATAAAAACCAATTTGCTTCCTTCTTTATAAAGATATTGGCCGCGTTTCCTTTCCAAAATTATATCTTGAACTCTGGCTCCGTTAGTAAAAGATTTTTCCACGGTCGTGCCGGATTTTAGGTTTCTAATTTTTACCCGAATCGTGGCCGATCCCCGCCCCATCTTGACGTGTTCGTATTTCAATACCACCCAAGGACCTTGCCCTGATCCTGTCGAAGGATCTTCAAAAACCGCCCCCGCCCGAAGTTGTGTTACTTCAATCATGTTATAATCTTACCACATAACATACTTGCCTCGCGATCGCATAGTAAGTATGTACATTAGTTTTCCATCGCCAAAAAAACTGGTATAATCCTATCATAAAAACCAACTTGCCGAAGTGGTGGAACGGTATACACGCACGACTCAAAATCGTGTCCCGCAAGGGATGAGGGTCCGACTCCCTCCTTCGGCACAAAATTTTATCCCCGCTTTGTATCCTGCAGGAAGAACCTAAGTTTTGGACCGACGAAGGTAAAATCAAATTCGCCAAGAGCCCCATTTCTATGTTTGGCAATTAAAAGTTTTGTAGGAATTTTCGTGGCATCTGTTATCTCTTCATCCGTCCGGTAAAGAAACATCACCACATCCGCATCTTGTTCTATCGATCCCGACTCGCGTAAGTCCGCCAGCTGCGGTATTTTTGTCCCCCGTGTTTCCACCGCCCGGGAAAGCTGAGAAACCGCCACCACCGGAATTTTAAGTTCCCTGGCCATGTTCTTTAAGGCTTGAGAAACAATCGAAACCTCTTGAACCCGATTATCATAGTGCCTCCCCGAATCCATAAGTTGCAAATAATCCACGATTAATAATTTCATCCCTTTTTCCATCTGCAAACGCCTGGCCTTAGTCCGCATTTCCATAATATTGATCCCGGGCGTATCATCGATAAAAATCGGGGCTTCAGCCAACATTCCCATAGCATCCTGTAGTTTATCCAGATCTTCGTCTTCCAGTCTCCCGCTTCGCAGTTTCCACGCATCTATATCCGCCTGCGCCACCAGCAACCTGTCCCCCAGCTCTTCCTGACTCATTTCCAAAGAAAAAATCCCCACCGGCATTTTTTCATGACTCGCCACATAAAGAGCAATATTTAGAATCATCGCTGTTTTTCCAATCCCCGGCCGGGCCGCCAAAATTAAAAGATTGGAATCCTGCATCCCCGCTAAAACATTGTCCAGACTGCTAAACCCCGTCGGTACCCCCCTTATTCCCGACGAGCCTTTTTTTTGCAGTTCGTCCAGTCGGTCAAAACTTTCCGCCAAAATTTCCTTCATTGACACGAAGTTTCTCTGTAAATTTTCCTGGGAAATGGCAAAAATTTTCTGCTCGATTTTATCCAATACCTCCCGAAACTGTCG
This sequence comes from Patescibacteria group bacterium, assembly GCA_038063675.1. Lineage (GTDB taxonomy): Bacteria > Patescibacteriota > Microgenomatia > JAMCZE01 > JAMCZE01 > JBBTUQ01. The sequence goes on from JBBTUQ010000033.1 coordinate 8,087, forward strand.
CCCATCATCAAACGATTCCTCGGTCATCTCTGCCGCCGCTTTAATAAGTTGTCGTTTAGCAAATTGCTCTTTAACAATTCTTCCATAACTTTCCACATGGGCGCTTGTTGGGACCTTATTCACCAGCTCCGCCAAAAACCCGGCCCCTCCGATTTCCTTAAGTTTTTTATGCTCTTTAAGTTTTTCTTTTAAGGTCACCAAATCTATTGGCCGGGATTCTTCAAAAAGTGACAGCATGGCCGAAAAAATCTCTCCGTTAACCTCTTCATAAAAATGCCCCGGCTGTAAAAACCCGGCTACTTCCACGATGGAATTACGATCAATCAAAATCGCCCCTAAAACCGACTCTTCCGCGTCAATTGAATGTGGAGGAATTTTTAAACTCTGCGCCATTATTCTAAAACAATAGTTTGTAATTCTGTCGGCAGTTTCTCGCGAATGATATTCAATTTTGCGACCGGAATTATCCCCTCTTTCTTCTCTGTCGTCACCATCATCACCGGTTCTATTTCCGTAACTAATTGCGGGGTAATTTTCTTTCCTAAAATAATGTCAATCCCGTCAAGTTTTTCCACTTGCTCCTGAGTAAGTTTTTCAATTGTTTCCTCAAAGTAACAAATATTCACTCCGTCCACACTCAATCGATAAACCGTGGGTGGAATCTTAATTCCCGTCACCGTTACTCCGGCAATTTCATATTCTCCGGGGCCCACGATCGCAAATTCCCCCACTACTATTTTACCGGCCGGTTCAATAATCACCACCGCCTGTTTCCCTTTTATTTTAAAACCAGTTCCCACTTTGCTTATTTCCATAACTTCATTATATAATACCACACACGATGAACGAAAAAATCGTCACCATTCTTTTAGGTCTGGGCCTCGGAATCATCCTGGCCGCAGCTATTCTTTTTACCGTTCCTAAATCCACCACCAACCCCCAAACTATCCCCGTAGTTCCCTCGACGTCCCCTACATCCCCGACTACCTCTACATCCCTCATAATCGATTCTCCCCTCGACAATTTTTGGGCCACCGAATCACCAATTACCGTTTCCGGTAAAACTCTCCCCAATGTTCTGGTAATTCTTACCGGTCCTGCCGATGAAATTTCCGTCGATAGCAACAACGACGGTCTCTTCACGGCTAAATTAAAAATCGAGGAAGGCGAAAACAACATCCTCGCCGTCGTCCGCGATTCCTCCGGCAAATTTATTACCGCCAAAAAATCCGTCACTTTAGAAATCAAATCCGAATGAAAAAAATATTTTTATTTTATTTTATCTCCCTTACATCCCTGATCTCCCTGAATTCCCTGATTTCTCCCGTTCTCGCAGAGGTCTCCACCTCCTCCGCCCAAGAACTGCGGGATCAACTGGAAAAGAAAGTTGTAGAAATTGCCAAAAATTATCAAAAACCCCTAAACGGTAAAATTACGTCTTTAGGCGCTAAAACCATTGCCGTAAAAACCCCGGAAGGTGACAAAACCGTATACGTTTCCGAGGCGACTCTTTATCATCGGATCCGTTCCGGCAACAAAACTACTATTGAGTTAAAAGCTCTTAAAACCGGTGATGATATTTCCGCTCTCGGCACCGTCGATCCGGCCACCAATGAACTTTCTGCTAAACAGATTATCGCCAAAATCCAGCGGATCAACGTCTTTGGCCAAGTCTCCGAAATCGACAAAAAAAAGGGTTTAATTACTATCATTCCCGCACCCCCCAATCCCCCCA
>JBBTUQ010000034.1:0-1962 GCA_038063675.1 Patescibacteria group bacterium
CCGTTTTGACATAGTGTTTAAAGGCAATAGCAAAATATGGTTCAATACCTGTCGATGAATTGGCAATTATGGCAATCGTCCCTGTCGGGGCAATAGTTGTCACTGTCGAATTTCTAATTGGCCTGTCATCCTTATAAATACTTTCGCCAAAGGCCGGGAAAACCCCCCGTTCACTAACCAATTCCTGCGAAGCCTCATGCCCTTTTTCATTGATAAACCGCATAACTTTTTCCGCCAAATCTATCGCCTCTTGGCTGTCATAAGAAATTCCCAATTGCACTAGCATATCCGCCCAGCCCCCTACTCCCAAGCCAATACGGCGAATCTTATGTGCCATTTCTCTTATTTGTGGTAACGGATAGGGGTTTCTCTCAATCACCGAATCCAAAAACCGCACCGCCAGTTTTGTAGTCTTCTCTAGTTTCTCCCAGTCAACTTGTCTCGACCCGTCAGTGGCGGGGCGGATGAAATAAGTTAAAAAGATACTACCAAGATTGCAGACATCAAATGGATACAATTGTTGTTCACCACATGGATTAGTTGACTCTATCGGCCCAAGCGAAGGAACAGGATTACCAGACCCCGCATTCATCCGGTCAATAAAAACCATGCCCGGATCTCCTGTTTCCCATGCTCCCTGGGCAATCTCTCGCATCACTTTTCGGGCGTCAAGTTTTTTTATCACCCGTTTCGTTTTTGGATCCAAAAGATCATACTCTTTTCCTTGGGCGTATGCTTCCATAAAGACATCCGTCGCTGCTACAGATATATTAAAGTTGGTTATTCCTCCAGACTCCTTACAATGAATAAAATCTAAAACGTCCGGGTGATCTACTCGCAGTATTCCCATGTTGGCTCCTCGCCTCGATCCCCCTTGTTTGACCTGCTCTGTTGCCGCATCATATATTTTCATAAAACTTACTGGCCCCGAAGCCACTCCTCGGGTTGACCCCACAATCGCTCCAGATTGGCGAAGACGAGAAAAAGAAAAACCTGTCCCCCCCCCGGATTTATGAATTATGGCTGTCCACTTTATCCCGTCAAAAATCCCCTCAATCGAATCCTCAATCGGCAAAACAAAACAGGCACTATATTGCAAACCATTATTTTTACCGGCATTCATAAGGGTTGGGGAGTTTGGCAAAAATTCATGAGTCACCAGTAACTTATAATATTCTCGCGCCACTTCTGTCACCTCTCCATCAGTTTTCCCAAAATTTTTCTCTGCCAGGGCAATATCATAAGCCACCCGCCAACACATCTGATCCGGTGTTTCAATTACTTCTCCCCGTTCATTTTTTAATAAATACCTCTCCCGTAAAACTTTAACCGCTTGCTCGCTCCACTGCCCTTGCGGCAAGTCATCTCCAATTGTTTTCACCGGCCTCCCTCTTCTCGCTAACGCCGGGATCGGCTCGTCTATGATTGTTGTTGGGGCTACTTGTGCCATAAAATAAAAACAAGGGTAAAAATCACTATATTTTCACACCGCTTTTCCGTCAACTACCAATTAAGAAGACAAACTATATCAGAAGCTCGGTAGCTTTCCCTCAAACAGCTTTCTTATCCGGTTATAGATATTGGTCGCGTCTCGCAGGGCCTCTTCTCCTGCTTTTTCGCTTATAATTTCCATATGTTTTCTTACCGCTTTCGACAGTTGCGCGTCCAGCGTGGCCGTATCTATCTTCCGCAACCTTGCTTCTACGTCTTTTTCTAAAGCTTTACTTAAGTATTGCTCTGCAGACACTAATGTCCTAAGCCCTAATTCTCTCTTTCCTCCGTCAATTAGCGCCATTCCGGCAGCCAATCTTTTGTCCGCCAGATGCAAGTTATATTGCCCTTTCGCCACTGGATCAAAAACAAACAAACCTATCACTTTATCACGCAAGTCTTTGATCGGCCACAAAGGCGAATCCGGCAAAACCCCCGGGTAAGGCAACACATAATCAATCTTTTTTACCT
>JBBTUQ010000035.1:0-6346 GCA_038063675.1 Patescibacteria group bacterium
GATCGAGATGTTTCGGCGGGGGAGAAATTTGCGGATGCGGATTTGATTGGATGCCCATATAGATTGGTAGTTTCTGATAAAACGCAAGATAAAATCGAGATTAAGAGGAGAACTGAAAAAGATTCAAAACTGATCTCGCAGGAGCTGCTCCTGCGAAGCTAGATTTTGGGGTTGTTCTTTTTTTGGCGGAAAGAGTAGAATTAACAGTAAATGACAGATTGTGTGTTTTGTAAGGTCGTGGCGGGGGAGATACCGGCGGGTTTTGTGTATCAGGATGAGGAAATAGCGGTTTTTCCGGATGTTAAACCGCAAACCCAGACGCATTTATTGCTGATTCCGAAAAAACATTTTATGGATCTTAATGACGCTCCTGACGAAATTATTTTGAAAATAAAAAACAAAATTTTAGAGTTGTCTAAGGATATGGAAAGCTACCGAGTCGTTGTTAATGGAGCGGCGGCGCAGGAAGTAAAACATTTACATTTTCACTTGTTGGGAGGTGTTTTATAATTTATGCCAATTGTAGTTAAAGCCCAGCCGGGGCAATCAGGAGATCAGCTTATTCGTGCCTTCCAAAAGAAGGTTTTAAATGATGAGCTTCTGGATGAAATAAAGAGAAGAGAGTTCTACCAAAAACCGGCGCTTATTAAAAAGACCAAGGCGGCGGCTCTGAAAAGGACGCGTAGTAGAAAATATGCTGCTAGATAAATTGCAGACAGATTTGACGATGGCCATGAAGGCAAGGGAGGAGATTAAAATCTCAACTCTTAGATTTTTATTGGGAGCGATTTTTAATTTACAAATAGAAAAAGGCAAAGATTATGTGGCCAGTGACAGTGATGTCCTGACAGTGGTTGCCAAACAGGTGAAAACCCACAAGGAATCGATTGAAATGTTTGCCAAAGGGGGAAGAAAAGATCTGGTGGATAGAGAACGGAAAGAATTGGAAATTTTACAGACATATTTGCCAAGTGATGGAAATTAATCTTCTTTGTCAATCGAGATATCCGGTGGGGAGGAAATTTGTAATTGAAAAGGCAAAGAAATTTTTGGAAGAGAAAAAGCTGGAAAGCGCTTCAATATCAATTTTTGTTTGCGGACGGCGGAAGATGCGGGAACTGTCGCGGCGGTATTTGCGGGTAGTGGAGGATCATGAAGTGCTATCTTTCCCCTATGTTGAGGTGAAGACAGATTTTGTGGACTTTCCGGACGGAATTCTACGGTTGGGCGATATTGCTGTTTGTTTCCCTCTGGCGCAACAGCAGGCAATGATAGAGAATAAAATGACGGATGAAGTTATCGTGGAATTGGTGGAACACGGGATACTCCACTTGTTGGGTGAACACCATCCCGAATGAATATGTTTTATCGTAAGTACAGGCCACAAAAGTTTAGCGAATTGGATAGTGAAAAGATCAGGGAAACCTTGGGGAAGGCGGTGCTGGCGGGGAAATTTGCCCAGGCATATCTTTTGACCGGGCCCAAGGGAATTGGAAAAACTTCGGCGGCCAGGCTTATTGCCAAAGCAATCAACTGCCTAAACCGCAAAGCGGGGGAGGAGCCGTGCAATAAATGTGATTCATGCAAAAGCATCATCGAGGGAAGAAGTTTGGATGTTATAGAAATTGATGCGGCGTCAAACACCGGTGTGGATGATATCCGCGATTTGCGGGAGAAAGTGAAACTGGCCACCTCGGGTTCAAAATTTAAGGTTTATATTATCGACGAAGTCCACATGCTTTCAACTTCAGCTTTCAACGCCCTTCTTAAAACTTTGGAAGAGCCGCCGGCGCACGTGGTTTTTATCTTAGCCACGACTGATCCCCAAAAACTGCCGGAGACCGTGGTGTCGCGCTGTCAGCGATTCGACTTCCCGCCAGGGACGATTGCGGAGTTAACCCGCGCGATAGAGCGGGCGGTGAAAAGAGAGGAGCTAAGGATTGATAAAGAGGCAGTGGGCGGGATTGCCAAACTGGCCGATGGTTCCTTCCGCGATGCCCATAAACTACTTGAGCAGTTAGCCTCTCACAGTGCTAAGCTAACTTTGGCTGATCTGGACGTGCTAAAGTCTATAATTCGGAGCGAAGATTTAGAAGAATTTACCGGTTTAATAAAAAATAAAGACCGTCAAGGGGCGCTAAAGTGGGTTGAGGGATTTGTAAACAAAAACGGGAAAATTAAAGAATTGATCGTCGGGGTGACGGAAATTTTTCGGGAAGAACTTTTTAGGGGAGAAGACAGGGTAGAAGTTTTACGACGTTTGGAGCAAGCCTACGGGGAGCTTAGGGACACGCCTATTGTTCAATTGCCGTTGGAGCTGTTTATTGTTGAATATTGCGATAATAAAGCCGTAACCCCGGTAAATACTTTGTTTGGAGAACAGTGGAAAGAGCTGTTGGCGAGACTTAAACCGGTTAATCATAATTTGGTGGCGTTTATGCGGGCGGCAAGCCCGCAAAGTCTAGAGGGAAGTTTTTTGATTATCGAAGTGGCTTATAAATTTCATCTGGAAAAACTTTCGGAAGATAAAAATAAAAGAGCCATAGAGAGAGAAGTCTCTGATATCATGGGACAACCAATAAGAATTAAATTCCAATTGAGAAAGTAGGTGATTATTTATGGGAATGTTTGACGGACTAAAACAATTAGGAGATCTCAATCAGATGCGCCAACAGGCACAGGCGATTCAGCAAAAACTGGCGGCGGAAAGAGTCGAAGTGGTTAAACAAACAGCCAAAGGACTTTTAAAGATTGTCTTGACAGGAGACCAAAAAATAGTAGAAGTGAGCTACGATGGTGTTCGGGATATGGAACTTGAAGCGGCCCTGTCCGACGTTATTTATAAGTCTCAAATGGTAGCGGCCGGCAAGTTACAGGAACTAACCGCACAACAATGACTCTTCCAAAACAAATTCAGGATCTAATCGAAGCGTTCGAGAGGCTACCCGGCGTGGGGAGCAAAACGGCCGCTAGACTGGCCTTTTATCTTTTACATGTTCCAGAGGGAGAAAATTTACAGTTTGCCGAAGCCGTCCAAAATCTTAAAAAAGGGATATTTTTATGTTCTATTTGCAAGAATATATCTGACAAAGAGACCTGCGATTTATGCAGTGACTCTAAAAGAGATAAAATGATGATTTGCGTGGTGGAAAATCCTCTGGATGTATTTTCGCTGGAAAAATCAGGCCAATATAAAGGACTTTATCATGTGCTTCATGGGGTTATTGACCCGCTACATAATATAGGGCCGGAGGAGCTATATATTCAGGATTTGATTGGGAGAATCGGGAAAATGGGGAATATTGGGGAGATAATTCTGGCTTTAAATCCAACGATGGAAGGCGAAGCGACGGCGATGTACATTCGTTCTAAATTGAATCCGCCAAACGGGCGGATCAAATTGAAAATTTCCCGTTTGGGTATGGGAATGCCGACGGGGGGTGATATCCAATATGCCGATGAAACGACGCTGACCAGGGCAATGGAGGGAAGAAGAGATTATAATTAGAGATATGGATATTATCAAACCAAAGGCTTTAAAGAAGGGGGAGATGGTGGCGATTGTGGCGCCTTCGGAGCCGATAAAAGAGATTGACCTTATCCGGATCACCAAGTTTTTTGAGCGGATGGGGTATAAAGTAAAACATGGGGAGAATGTTTTAAAAAAGATTGGAGATTACGCGGCGGGATCGGCGGCTGACCGGGCGGCAGATTTAAACTGGGCTTTTGGTGATGAAGAAATCCGGGCGGTGTTTGCGGCTATAGGAGGGTTTGTAGCTTCGGATACCTTGGAGCAACTGGATTTTGACCTGATAAAGAAAAACCCCAAGATTTTTATCGGATATTCCGATGCCACCACCTTGCAGCTGCCGATTTTAGCTAAAACCGGCTTAGTTACTTATCATGGGCCCAACGCCTGGAATTTGCCCAACTTACGATCTACGGGCTATACTATTAGTAATCTTTGGAAGGTTTTGACAACGCCGACGCCATCAGGAGTGGTAGAACCGCAATCGGTTTGGCATGAGGTGCGGGAAGGCAAGGCTGAGGGGATACTTTTTGGAGGGAATTTGAGCTGTGTTTGTCATCTTTTGGGCACAAAGTGGGACCCAATAGTGGCTCTTCCTAAGATTTTTGGGGAGGAAGCAAAATTCCTGTTTTTTTGGGAGGAAAGTTACGAGCAGTTCAGTGACATTATGCGAAAATTGTGGCATGTGCGAAACACCGGGTTTTTTGAAAGAGTATCGGGGATGATGGTAGGAAAACTTACCGACGTTAAGGAACGAGAGTATGAGGGATTCCCGCATAAAAAAGATTTGCTTAGGGAAGTGACGGAAAAGTTTGGGTTTCCCGTGCTCTACGGAGTGGATTTTGGGCATGAAGTGCCCAAGGCGACGATCCCGATCGGAATAAAAGCGATGATGGATACGAAAAATAAAAAGATTGAAATTTTGGAAGAAGAGGTAGTATGAGATTTTATAACACTTTATCACGGAAAATTGAGGAATTTAGGCCGATAAATCCGCCGTATGTGGGGATGTATACTTGCGGCCCGACGGTTTATGATTACCAGCATATTGGGAATTTCCGGACGATGATGTTGTCTGATATCCTGGTCAGAGTTTTAAAATATAACGGGTATGAAGTGAAATCTGTCAGAAATGTAACGGACATTGATGACAAGATAATTGCCGGGGCGGCTCAGAAAAACGTGTCGATTAGTGATTTTTCAAAGGAGTTTACCCGGGTTTTTTTTGAGGATCTCGAGAAGCTTAATATTTTGCCTGTTTCGGTTAATACTTATGCTACGGAATATATACCAAAGATGGTTAGCTATATTTCAGAGCTTTTGGCAAAGGGGTATGCCTATGTTGAGGATGATGGGTCGGTGTATTTTTCGATCGCGAAATTTCCAGGCTATGGAAAACTGTCAAAAGTAAATTTATCCGGCTTGAAGACGGGAACAAGGATATTATCTGATGAATATACCAAAGACTTGGTGCAGGATTTTGCTTTATGGAAAAAGATGGGATCGAAAGAGAGGGGGGGATATGATTCTCCGTGGGGAAAAGGGAGGCCGGGTTGGCACATCGAGTGTTCGGTCATGAGCCAGGATAATTTAGGAGATACTTTTGATATCCATGTAGGAGGACGAGATCTAAAATTTCCTCATCACGAAAATGAAATTGCCCAGGCAGAGGTAAAAACCGGCAAACCCTTTGTTAATTACTGGGTTCATGGAGAATTTTTAAATGTGGATGGAGGAAAGATGAGTAAATCCTTGAAGAACTTTTATACTATAAAAGATGTCGAGGAAAAGGGGTTTGAGCCCTTGACTCTTCGCTATTTTTATTTGACAGCTCATTACCGCAAACTTTTGAATTTTACGTGGGAGGCATTGGAGGGAGCACAAAAAGCCCTGGACCGATTGAGGGAAAAATACGCAAAACTAGCTTCGCAGGAGCTGCTCTTGCGAGATCAGTTTCTGGAAGCGATAAATGATGACTTGAATATGCCGCAGGCGTTGGCGGTGGCCTGGAAGACGGAAAGCAAAAAAGACCTGGAGGAATTTGATAAGGTTTTGGGGTTGAGGTTGGGGGATTTGAGGGAATTGAGGGATATGGGGGTTCCGGAGGAAATAAAAAAACTTTTGGATGAAAGGGAAAAGTTGCGGGGGAAGAAAAAGTTTGCCGAGGCGGATGAAATTAGAGATAAAATTATTAAAAAAGGCTATGCCGTGGAAGATAATAAAATATAGTTTAGGGATATTGGGAGTATTGGGGATATTGGGAGGGTTTGGGATGCTGGGAGTGAAGATAGTGAAGCTGGAGGAACAGATGGCGGATACGGCCCAAAACAAGGGTCCAACCCTTGTAGAAACCCCTGTAGGACAAGTGGCGTGTCCGGTGGCATGTAATAACATTATTGATGAGGCAATAAACAAAATTCCCACACCTATACCCATACAGACGACGGTTACTAAAACGGTTACGGCGCCGGTGCAGAGCCAACCAAAGGAATACGTTATTCCCTTAGGAAGCGGGACAATTACGGAAAATGACAAGTGGGTAGATATCTATTCGGCACAGGCGACAATAAACACGGATAATTATCCGGGGATTAGGGCGGTCTATTTTGAAGCAGTGATGCATATCCCCAATGGTCAGGGGGAAATAAAGGCAAAACTAGTGGAGACGACGATGCCATTTTATTACGGGGATATTATTAAAACTACATCGGGGACGGGGGAACTGGTATCAACGCTAATGAATCTTAAAACAGGGAATAGAAATTATCGGGTGCAACTGAATAACCAAATTGGGTCTGGAGTTTTGGACTCGGCCAG
>JBBTUQ010000036.1:0-2964 GCA_038063675.1 Patescibacteria group bacterium
CGCCACTGTCAATTTATGTAATTCTTTTAAAGAATCTTGGGGATACCCCGTGTTTTTATTTTCATCCAAATAATCAACCACTTTTCTATAATTAATAACTTCCCTCACATCCCTCTCCCTGGCCACAATTTCTTTTCCCTCCATTACCTTCCGCACTTCTTCCAAATTCAACTCGTTCCCCTCCACATGCGTGCCATAGTGCGCTGCCCGCACCTGGGCGTCTTCTTTAAATTTGGCTTCCCAGGCCGGCAGTAACGCCGCCCCGGCAATCACTGCCCTGGCCCCTTCCACTAGTCCAATATTTTTTAATAATTTTTGGGTAATAGTGAATTTAGGAGAGTACATAACCTCATTATATCACGCACTTTCCCCGCAAAGTCTACCCCAGTTCAATCAACTGAAAATTCTTCAAGTGGGCCTTTTCCACCAAATGTAAATCAGTAGTAGTCATAATTGTTTGCTGTCTGGGGATAACTTCAAGGATATGACGGCGGTTGGCGTGATCCAACTCGGAAAAAATGTCATCCAAAAGTAAAAGCGGGGCAACTCCCGTAATTTTTTCAACATACTCTAATTCCCCCATTTTAATAGCAAACACCGCCAAACGCTGTTCCCCCCTGCTTCCGAAAGATCTAATATTTTTATTGTTTTTTATGATTTTGAAATCGTCCCGATGGGGCCCCACTAAAGTTATAGCCGCGGCTATTTCTTCATTAATATACCTCTCTAATCTCTCTTCAGAGATTACCGAATGGTCATAATCTAAACCTAAAAATTTTAAATAATCTCTCCGTCTTTCGTGGATTATCTTTCCATTCTCAATTAATAATTTATTCCAATATCCCAATTGGTTTCTGTCTAAATGTTCTTCGCGAATCCGCCAGAGGAGCCTGTTTCTTTGGCGTAAAGCTTTTTCATAGATATGTGTGCTCAAACGGTAGTCTTTAAATATCTGCGTCAAAGCCGAATCTAAATATTTTCGCCGGGTCGATGGACTGTCCGTGGCTATTTCTAGGTCTTGCGGGCAAAATAAAACCGCCCGTAAGGTCCCCACAAAATCCCCCTGCCTTTTTCTCACCCCGTTAACTTTATAAATCTTGATAAATCTTCCCCGGTTATCAAATAAAATTTCTAAATTATCAGCTTTTATTGATGAAAAATTTTCATTTTCTTTTATTACGTCCTGTTCCGTCTCCGCTCTGAAACTCTTCCCGATCGCCAAAGCATAAATCGCCTCAAAAATATTCGTCTTCCCGCTGGCATTCGGCCCCACAATCAAAGAAGTCTGACTTTCAAAGTCAAAAGTTCTTCTGGAATAATTGCGAAAGTTTTGTAAATCCAGTTTCTTTATCATCTTGACATTTAATATATAAATGCTAAACTCTCTTAAAGTCGGGTACGAAAGCGGATCCTCATCGTGAAACTCGGTGGGTGCGCCGCTTAGAACCGGCTTGTTTTTTCGCAATATACTTCAGTATTTCTTCCAAATCTATTTTGGTTGCTCCATGACCCTTGCCCCTATGAGTCTTCAAGGCTAAAGCATGAGCATTTGAATGTTTTCCTATTCTACCAAATCGAATTTGAGGGCCAGAGACGCCTTCTTTTCTAAACAACACTTTCAATGTTTCTGTAATGAAAGTGTCCTTCCCTGTGTATTCTTCATCAATTAAAATCGACTTTAATTTCTCTTTCTTCAAAAGTAAAAAGACCAACAAAGCGAAGAAAAATGGGGCAAAGTCTACAGAAATAGAGGGATTGGATTTTAAAATGCGAACCACGGTACGTTTTATTCCGGCGCTCACAAATATCGCTTTACGGTGGCCATTTGAATAAGCCACCGTAGTATTCATGGTCAAATCCTCTACCCTCCCACTCTGATCAATTTCTACAACCATTTTTCAATTGTAGCGTCTATATTGACTTTTTGAAAGCAGAAAGATAGAATAGGCCAAATGACCGAGACATTCAAGAATGTGCCTTGCAGTTCCTGGCCGAAAGAGAATTCTGGGAAAAAGCCGGTCGCCTACTTACTTCTGACACTTCGGGCAAAAGAAAGTGCCGCGGCAATAATTTAATAACTGGCTAAAGAAACGACCTTAATGTTAGTTTTTAGGGTTGATTTTTGGTGCTTGGGATTGTCAGTAATCAAACCAGCCCGCAAACGCTCGGCCAATGCAATAAAAGAAGCATCGTAAAAAGTAATCTTTTCAAGAATAGCTATTTCTATTCCTCTTTTAGCCATACCTTCGTCTAAATCAATAAAATTGATAGGGATAGCATATAAAGTTTCAACAAGCAGTTTTGATTTCGGAAGATCTAAACCCCGCTTCCAGATACCATTACCTATTTCATACTTGGACAAAATTGGCGCATACAACTGACATTTTCCTTTTTGTCCATCCGTAAATAATTTTAGGGCCTTTTCAACTCTTGCCTCTTTTTCTTTGCTAAGCCATTTAAAAATTACAGAAGAATCGACAACTATTTTTTTAGTCATAATGTCCACCTTCTCGGTCTTGAGATATCTGGCTAGAAATATTTCCCTTCCCCCCGACGAAAGAATGAGAAATTTGCACAAGTTCATGGGCTCGCTTCCATTGAGTACTGCCAAAATTTGTTTGACTATAAGGTTTGACAACAACAGCGTTGATAGATGTCTGTATTGTCACTACTTTATCTTTGCCCAACCATCCAAAAATCTTTCGTACCTCTTCGGGTATGGTCAATTGACCCCTTTGCCTAATAACAGCCGTTGTCTGATAATTCATAAAATCATATTATCAGAAATTCTGAAAATGTCAATAGAAAGGCTAATTCTGGCACTTCGGGCAGAAAAAGGGTCCCCGGCCGCCGAGGGTTGATCTGGTAATTGTTTTTCCGCAACGGGGACAAGGGGAACCGTTTTTTTGATAAACCACAAAATGATTTTGCATTTCCCCAGCAGATCCGTGAGCGTCTACAAAT
>JBBTUQ010000037.1:0-2778 GCA_038063675.1 Patescibacteria group bacterium
CAATCTAATAAACCGATAGTTTATCTTTAATCTTATCAAAAACCGTCTTAGAAATGATTTTCTTCTCAATCAGTTGAGATATATTCTGATATGGTCGCCCGTCGACAATTTTTTTAGCGGTGATCTCTCCAATACCCGGAAGGCCATCCAGTTCTGCCAATGTTGCCATGTTAATATTGATAGTTAAACTAGACTTTGGGTTGTTCTGGTCGTCTGTTGACGGGATATATATCTTCTCCCCATCAGTTAGTTTTTGAGCCATATTGATATATTTTGCTATATAGTTTCGGTCTGCTTTCGCCCCTAATCCCCCTGCGGTAATCAAGGCATCCTGTATGCGGGAATCATTCGGCAATCTATAAACTCCGGGCTTTTCTACCGCCCCACTAACATCCACGACTATCTCCCCGTGCCTAGGGGTGCTGGTCTCAACTATTATTTCTTCCTCCGGATTTTTTGTCTGTTCTCTGTTGATAATCAACCCTCCCAAAACCAAGGCCACTCCAAGTCCTATCAATAACAAGGGTCCAACCCTTGTTTTACAGACCTCTAGTATGTTCTTCATGCTACAAAACGAAGTTAATTACCTTCCCTGACACAAACACCACCTTTTGTATATCATTCCCGCTCAAATACTTCGCCACTCTCGGATCTTCTTTTGCCAAGCGCTCTACTGTCTCCTTATTACCCGCTGGTACCGTCGCTCTCATTTTCCCGTTAATCATAACCACTACCACTGATGATTCCGTGGTTATTTTTCCCGCCTCCGGCCATTTTTGACTGTGGACCGAATCTTTTCCTCTCAATTTTTCCCATAATTCCTCCACCAGGTGAGGGGCAAACATCGAAAATACTATCAGAAATTTTTCCAATGTCTTTCTACCAACCTTCTTATTGCTATCAGCAATCCCATTTATAAAAACCATCATGGCGGAGATCGTGGTATTATAATGGCGTCTTTCAACGTCCTCTTCGGCCTTTTTCACCAGCTTATTTGCCTCTAACATACCTTCCGTGCCCTCTTCCAAATTTTCAAGTTTTTGGTTTATTACTTGCCAGACCCTATCCACCCATCGCCTCATCCCCGCAATGCCGGTGTCCCGCCAGTCTCCGCCATTTTCCACCGGCCCCATAAACATGAGGTACAATCGCAGGGTGTCCGCACCAAATTTGGCAATATATTCGTCCGGATTAACCACATTGCCTTTACTTTTGCTCATCTTCACCCCATTTTTTACCAACATCCCGTGTGCAAAAAAACGCTCACATGGTTCGGCAAAGGGCAAATATCCCATATCAAACAGGGCCATGGCCACGAATCTGAAGTACATCAGGTGTAAAACGGCGTGCTCCGGGCCGCCCGTGTACATGTTCACCGGCAGCCATTTTTTAGTTATTTTTTTGTCAAAAGGAACATTTTTAAAATTTGTTGAGGGATACCGTAGTTCATACCAGGCACTATCCAAAAAAGTATCAGAAACATCAGTTTCCCGCTCGGCCGGCCCATTACATTTAGGGCATTTTGTCTTATAAAATTCAGGGTAGTTTTCAAGAGGACCTCTCCCTGCCCCCTTTGGTTGGTAATCTTCTATAAAAGGTAATTCCACCGGCAAATCTTTTTCCGGCACCGGTTGCCAACCACATTCGGAGCAATTAATCATAGGAATCGGCGGCCCCCAGTACCTCTGCCGGGAAATCAACCAATCGCGCAGGTGATAAGTTATCATTTTCTCCCCAAAAACCTTATCCGTAAGTTTGGCTTTAACAACCGGAAGATTCATCTTTCTGGCAAACGCCAAATCTCGATCATCATACGCCGGCACTCCCATGATCGCCCCCGTTCCCACCGAATCCATAACATATTCATCCACAAAAACCGGGATTTCTTTCTTTGTTGCCGGATTGACCACTGTTTTTGCTTTTCCCGCCAAAGGATGGTTCGGTGATAAAATTACAAAAGTCGCCCCAAAAATCGTATCCACCCTCGTCGTAAAAACCTCTATATCCCCGAATCTTATCTTTCTCCCTTCTTTACGTCCAATCCAGTTTTTCTGCGTTAATTTAATTTTCTCCGTCCAATTAAGCTTATCTAAATTTTTTAGTAACTTATCCGCGTATTTTGTGATTCTAAAAAACCACTGCTCCAACTCTTTCTTAGTAACTTCCGTTGAGCATCTTTCGCACTTACTGTCAATAACTTGTTCATCAGATAGAACCGTCTTACACTCGGGGCAAAAATTTACGTTTGCCTTAGCCCGATAGGCCAAACCTGCTTTGTACATCTGCAGGAAAATCCATTGCGTCCATTTATAATAGATTGGATCAGAAGTCGTCACTGTCCGTGACCAATCGTCCATATGTCCCATGGCCCGCAGTTGACGCTCATAATTTTTTATAGCTCGATCAGTAAATATCTTGGGATGTTCCCCTATTTTCAGGGCAAAGTTCTCGCTGTGAATCCCAAAAGAATCGTATCCAATTGGCTGAAAAACATCATAACCACAAAGCTTTTTGTAACGGCCGTAAATATCCGCGGCGGTGGAGGCAAACGCGTGTCCCACATGTAACCCCTCTGCCGATGGATAAGGGAACATCCACAGGTTATAAAAAGGCTTCTTTGCCTTCTCTATATCCACTACATTAATCTTGTTCTCCTCCCACTTCCTCTGCCACTTCGCCTCAATCGTCTTATGATCGTATTTATCCATAAGACATATTATATCTTTAAATTTTCCCTGGTAAACGACCAACTCATTTTGGGGTCTTGACAACTCCAAA
>JBBTUQ010000038.1:0-7122 GCA_038063675.1 Patescibacteria group bacterium
TTATCAGGGACATAAAAACGGTTTTGGAAAAACTTTTGGACCCCGCCAAGGCGGAGAAATTGCAGCTTTACCGGGGCAGAGGCTGTGAGGAATGTGCGCAGACGGGATATATTGGGCGAATAGGAATTTTTGAGGTTTTGCCGGTTTCGGAAAAAATCGGTAAAATGGTGCTGGAGAGGGCTTCGGCGGACGAAGTAGAACACGAAGCGGTAGTTGAGGGAATGGTCACTCTGAAACAGGATGGATATCTTAAAGTGGTTGAAGGAATAACGACACTGGAAGAAGTTTTGCGGGTGGCGCAGGATTAATATGAATATAAAAGAATTATTAGACATAGTGGTAAAGCGGCGGGCTTCGGATTTGCATTTGTTGGCGGGGTTTCCGCCGACGATCAGGGTGGACGGAGAATTGGTGGCTTTGCCGGAATATGATAAATTGTCGGCTGATGTTGTTTCGGAATTGATATTTTCGATTTTGAGTCCCGAGCAGGGCGAATTGATAAAGGCGAATAAAGAATTGGATTTTTCTTATCAATATGACTCTGAAGCGCGCTTTAGAATCAATGTTTATGTCCAACGGAGGACATTGGCGGTTAACTTCCGGCATCTCCCGGTTAAAATTCCCACGATTGACGAATTAAATTTACCCGGAGTGTGTCATTCTTTTGCCGGGTTGCGTCAGGGTTTTATTTTGGTAGTAGGCCCGACGGGACAAGGTAAATCAACGACGATTGCGGCGGTAATTAATGAGATAAATCTAACCAGGGCGGTCCATATTGTGACGATTGAAGATCCCATTGAATATATTTATCCCCCGGCCAAGTCAGTCGTTTCGCAACGGGAGATGCATCTGGATACTTACTCCTGGAATAATGCCCTGCGGGGGGTTTTGCGGGAAGACCCGGATGTTGTTTTGATAGGAGAAATGCGGGATTTTGAGACGATTTCCGCGGCCCTGACGATTGCCGAGACGGGACATTTGGTTTTTGCCACGTTACACACGAATGACGCGGCCCAAACCGTTGACCGGGTAGTGGATGTTTTTCCGGAGAACCAGCAAAAACAAGCCAGACTGCAACTGGGGAACGTGTTAGAGGCGATAATTTCTCAAAGACTGGTGCCAAGGACAAAAGGCGGACGGCTGCCGGCGACAGAAATTCTTTTGGCGACCCCGGCGGTCAGGGCTTCAATCCGTGAGGGTAAATCCCATATGATAAACAATATTATGCAGACTTCCGGAGAATTGGGAATGATGTTACTGGAAAAATCATTGGCCGAATGGGTTAAAAAGGGAGAAATAGCACTAGAAACGGCCCAAAATTATTGCTTAAGACCGGAAGAACTGATGAAACTAGCGAGAAGATGAATAAATTTAATTATCGAGTAAAAGATGAGGCGGGCAGGTATCAGAGCGGAGAAATTGAAGCCCTGGATATAAAACAAGCGGTTAACGTCCTTCGCGAACACAAGTTGTTTGTTATTAAAATTTCCCCCAGATCAAGATTTTTTAGCGGCATTAGGGGGAGAGTCTCCGGAGCTGATGTGGCTCACTTTACCAGATATCTTTCGACAATGCTTATGGCCGGTTTGCCGCTGACGGAGTCGCTTTCCAATCTTCAGGATCAAACCGGAGGTTATTTTTCGGAAGTGATTTCTGCTTTAGCCCGGGATGTGGCGGGGGGAAGCAGTTTAGCTACGGCCATGGCCCGTCACCCCAGAGTTTTTTCTGATCTGTATATTAATATGGTAAAGTCGGGGGAGGCGTCAGGGAAAGTGGATGAGGTGCTGGAACGTTTGGCAGATTCTTTGGATGTGGAGCAGGATTTTAAAGGCAAACTTCAGGGGGCCATGGTCTACCCGGCAATTGTGGTCACGATTATGTTTATTGTGGCGATAATAATGCTGCTTTTTGTTATTCCGAAGATTTCCGAAGCCTACGCGGAGTTTGGGGCGGATCTGCCTTTGCCAACGCAGATATTGATTGGCGTTTCATCTTTTGTTTCCGGTTATCTGTGGCTGGTGATATTGATAGGGATGATTTTGGTCGGGGCTTTTTTATATTTTAAGGAAACTCCGGGGGCAAAATATCTTCTTTCAAATTTGAGTTTCGAATTGCCGATTTTCGGGCGGCTGAACAAAGACGTGACTTTTGCGATCATGTCCAGAACGTTAGGGGCTTTGGTCGGCTCCGGAGTAGGAATTTTGGAAGCTCTGAAAATTACCAAAGGGGTAGTGGGAACCAATATTTATCGGGAGGGTTTGGATCAGGCAATTTTAGAAGTGGAAAAAGGCTTTCCTCTATCACTTAGCTTGCGGAATAACCAGATTTTTCCCTCGATTATTGCGCAGATGGTGGGAATTGGAGAAGAAACCGGGGCGCTGGACAAAAGCCTGGAACGTCTGGCGGTATTTTTTGAAGGAGCGGTGGAACGGAGACTTAAAGTCTTGACAACTGCTTTGGAACCTGCCTTAATGGTAATAATGGGAGTGGGAATTGCCGGGTTGGCGGTGGCGGTTCTGATGCCAATGTTTAATCTGGTGAACGTAATTAAATGAAAAGAGGTTTTACATTAATAGAACTAATGGTGGTCATTGCCGTGATCGGGATTTTATCGACGATGGCGTTGTTTGGGATCGGGAAAGTTCAGGCTTCGGCCAGAGATTCGCAGAGACAGACAATTATGAACGGAATCAGAGCGGCGCTGGAAAGATATTATGGCGATAATCAGGCGTACTATACGGCGGTCAATAATTTTTGTGGATTAACGACAGCGCTGGTGACAGGACTTTATTTGCCGTCTCAACCGGTGGATCCAAGCACTAAGGCGGCAATTTGTGGTACTGGTAATCCGGTGGCCGGTGGCGCAACATATACATATGCAGGGGCGGCAACGTCTTATACTTTGACGCTAAATAAAGAATCCGGCGGGGTGAACACGTTTACTAGTCCACAATGAAAAATAAAAAAGGTTTTACATTAATAGAACTGATGATCGTTATTACGATCATGGCGGTGTTGGCGACCATGAGCTTTTTTGCGTTTTCCAGAGTTCAGAAGCAAGCGCGGGATGCGGTGCGAAAAGGAGATATTAGGGCGGTTTCTCAAGCAGTGCAAGCTTATGCCAATGATAATTCCGGAAATTATCCTACGACGGCGCTCGGGACGGCAGTATTGACCCCAACTTACTTGCCTAGGGTTCCTACTGATCCTTCGGGAGGGGCGTATTCTTATCTAGGAACGGTTAGCACGTTTTCGATTTGTGCGACTTTGGAGGTCTTTGTAACCGGTTTGCCTGTCTGGCAAGTCTCGCAGACATATCCCGGAGGGCACACGGTAGCGGCTTGTGTTTTGGAATAAATGATACTCCTGGTGCTTTTTCTTTTGGGGTTGATAGTGGGGAGTTTTTTGAATGTGCTGATTTGGCGGCTAAATAATGAAAAAGCTCCAAAATTTTGGCAAGGACGCAGTATTTGTCCCAAATGCAAACATCAATTGAATTGGCAAGACAACATTCCCCTGCTCTCTTTTGTTTTGTTAAATGGTAAATGCCGGTATTGCCATAAAAAAATTAGTTGGCAATATCCGATCGTAGAAATAATAACGGCAATTAGTTTTTTGACTGTAAATCCTTATTTAATTATTATTCTTTGTTGTTTAATAGTTATTTTTTTCTCGGATTTAATATATGGATTAATTCCGGACGAAATAGTATTGATATTGGGAGTATTGGGAATATTGGGAAAATTTGGAAATGTGGTGTGGGGATTAGCTGCCGGGGGAATATTTTATTTAATTTATTTTTTGACTAAAGGTCGGGGGATAGGGTTTGGGGATGTGAAGCTGGCGGCGGTCATGGGATTACTTTTGGGGTGGCCGAAAATTTTAGTGGCTCTATATTCGGCTTTTGTGTTGGGAGGAATCGTGGCTATTTTTCTTCTTCTCTTGAAACGAAAAAGATTTGGTGAAACAATAGCCTTAGGGCCATTTTTATGCATAGGGGTTATACTCTCATTGAGCTGGTTGTGGTGATCGCCATAATTGGGGTGGTGGCGGTGATGGGATTTTATGGATTAAGACCGGGGACGGAGGCGGAAAAATTGACCGCGGCGCATAAAGAACTGATTAATAATTTGCGAACAGCACAGAATAATGCCCTGGCAGGAAGTAATAACGGAGCGAATGTAATGGTGGTTTTTAATGCTAATAATTATGTGATAAGAGGGGTGACTTATAATTTACCAAGCGGAATAACCCTGAGCTCGACAAAATCGTCAATTTGTTTTGCCAATCCCAACACCGTAAGTTCGTGTGGTGAAGTAAATGCGGTTATCACATTAAATAGTTCAAAAGTTATTACCGTTGAAGGGTCGGGTATTTTTGTCACAAAAATTTATGGGCAATAAAAAAGGCATGACTCTAATTGAAACGGTGGTGGCGATAGGAATTTTTATGGTGGTCGGCGGGGCCTTAACCACCCTTCTGATTAATACTATTTCCATGGCCAATGCGGCGAAAATCAGGATAGTCGCCACAAGACTGGCGGATCAGAAAATGGAACAGGTAAAGATGGTGGAGCAGACCAATAAAATGGCGATTCAGGGGGGGAATTTTACATCCTTAAATTCTATGAACGGATCGGAACAGATATCTCTGGGCCAAAGCCGGAATTTTTTTACCCGGGCCACGGCGGTTAATTGTACAACAACTTGTAGTGTCAGTGTTGTGGTTTCCTGGGCAGAAAAAGGAAAGACGGCGAACGTGACTTTAAACACAATTATTTCTAAATGGCTATGAAAAAAGGCTTCACATTGGTGGAAATATTGATAGTAATGGTGGTTTTCGGGGGGTTGATGATTGTGGGGACAAATTTATTTTTCCAGGTGGTGATGTCAGCCAACCGGGCGACGACGGAGACGGAGTTAAGACAAAATATCTCCTTGGCCATGGAGACGATCACCAGGAGCATCCGTAAGGCGAGCTGCTACACGATTCCTTCCCAGACGGTTTTAAATCTTTACTCGGATGTTGATTGCACCCAGCTGATGAACTCTTATGATTTGGGGGCTTTACAGCCCCTTTCCAATAAAGTTTCGGTGGATCCGGGGCCGTCGGGATTTTTTTCGGAAGGGACAAAGACAGTGCGGATGGTCTTAAAACTGAATATGGTCGGGGCCAAAAGACTGGATTTTTCCGGAACCCAAATTGCCACCCAAAGTGTGTCCTTGAGACAGATATCTTTCTAGTGTAGTATGAATGTATGAGTAAGAACGCGGGACAGATTGCCGTTTTTGTGCTTCTGTTGACCCTGTTGGGATTGACGGTGGGTTTGTCGGTGACTTCAAGGACGCTGCAGGATCTAAAACAAACGGCGGTGTCTGACCAATCAAGCCGGGCGTTTACGGCGGCGGAAGCCGGGATTGAAGACGCGCTTTCCAAAGACCTAAATTCAATTGCCAGCGGGACACTTAGTCTCCCTAATACTAACGTGACTTACACCGTCAGCCGGTCGCCGGTGGCGGCTTATACCCCCGATGGAGCGGTGGCCAAAGATGATGTTATAGAAATAGATTTGCGAACTTATACCGGAAATAGTCTGACCATAAACTGGACGAAGAAAAATGATCCGCGCGAAGACCCGCAGAATTTGTGCAATGAAGGATCTTTTCAGGCCCCGGCGGCGCTGATGCTGACATTTTATACGTTTGACGGCAGTAATTATGGAGTAAAAAAATTGGCTTATAACGCGTCCAGATGCGGGTCGCTTGGAGCGTTAAATAACTTTGACACGGCCAACAGCGCCGCGAATACCGCTTACCTTTCGGGAGCAAATGTGGCTTATACCGGTGATATTAAGGTGATGAGGATAAGGCCGATTTATAATGACGCGTCTATAACGGTCAGTGGGAACGCGAATTTACCGGCGCAGGGGTATACAATTAAATCGACGGCGCAGACGACGGGGCAAGTGAGCCGGGCGGTGGAAGTGACGCGGACAAATGTAGCTTTACCGCCATTTTTTGATTATGTTCTTTATACGGGGGGGAATCTTAGTCAGTAAATAACTCGTCGTCAATTATAAATAAACTTTATGAAAATTGAGAAAAAAATTTGGCCAGAATTTTTCCAAAAAAATACACTAGTAGAGTGTATGTTCTTGTGTGCGATCGCACACTAAAATATACATATGGAGGGATAAAAATATGAATATAAAAGATCATTTTGGATTGGATATTGGGACGGCGGAGGTAAAAGCGGTTTGGTTGGAAGAGCAGAACGGGGTGGTGAAGCTTTTGTCGGGAGGATTAGTTAAAAGTCCGGATTTGACCGACCAGAGAGCCGTGGCGGAAACGATCAAGAAACTTGTTTCTGATCTGGCGGTAGGGACCCGTAACGTAGTTATTTCTCTTCCGGAAGCGCATGTGGTGACACGGGTAATTGAGACTCCGTTGTTGGCGGACGAAGAGTTGGACAGTGCTATGAAATGGGAAGCGGAGCAGTATATTCCCTTGCCGCTGGATGAGGTCTATCTGCGGCATCAGGTGTTGTCCACTCCCACCCAGCCCGGAATTGATGCCAAGATGGAAGTGCTATTGGTGGCGGCGCCGAATAAGATGATTGACGGATATTTGTCCGTTTTGAATTTAGCAGGTCTTGAAGCTGTAGGAATAGAGACGGAAATATTGGCGATTTCCCGGTCGCTGGTTTCCAATGACCCTTACTCCCCGACCACGTTAATATTAAATTTTGGAGGGACAACAACGGATCTTTCGGTAGTGAGAAAAGGAAATATTTCTTTTGTGCGGTCGATTTCTTCCGGCAGCGAAGCAATTACTCGGGCGATAGTGTTGGGTCTGGGTTTGGATCCTATGCAGGCCGAAGAATATAAAAAGACTTACGGGTTGGATTCTTCAAAACTGGACGGAAAAGTGGCCGCAGTTATAAAACCGGTGATGGAAACGATTGTGGCGGAGATAAAAAAGGCGATATTTTATTATCAGACGAAGCATCCAGATGATCCGGTTAAGCGCGTGGTTTTGGCGGGAGGAATGGCGCGGATGGCGGGGTTAATAGAATATTTGGGAGGGGAGTTGGCGCTGGAGGTTCAGATCGGAAATCCATTAG
>JBBTUQ010000039.1:0-1488 GCA_038063675.1 Patescibacteria group bacterium
TAAATCCCCCAATTCCCTCATATCCCCCAACACCGCAATTTTTCTTTTTCCCGGGGTTTTTTTGAGAAATTCCAAAGCATTATTCATTGTCACCGGTGAGGCGTTATAACTGGAATCAATTATTTTACTTCCGTTTATTCCGGCAAAAAAACTCCAGCGTCCGGGCGGCAAAATAAATTTTGGCACTTTGGTAATACCAAAAATTTTGCCCACGGCCATCGCCGGCGGGATCGCCGTCCCGTCATCCCTAAACTTTATTACTTTCGCCTTGGTGGGAATATCATAATCAGAGTTGATTACTGCCGTTCCGTCAGCCGGCAAAGATCTAATCAACTTGCTTTTCTCGGTAAATATATTCTCTACGCTTTTCATCTGTTGGGTATGGACCGGCAGGGCGTTTAAGAAAACTCCAATCTTTGGCCTCACAATTGTCAGAAGATACTCCATGTTTTTGGGCAGCTCAAGGCTATCAATCCCCATCTCACATACAAGAATTTGATATTTAGTATTAGATGTTAGATGTTTGATCGGTGCCAATATGACCAATCGTATCCAGTCAAAAACCGAATAATCTTTTGGTTTTAGATCAAGGATTGACAGGGGAATCCCTGATTCGGAATTTGTCGTTCCGGTAGTTTTAACTTTGTATTTTTCTTTTAAAATCGCTTCGATTGCCGCCACGCAAGACGATTTCCCCGCCGACCCCGTCACTCCAATAATCAAGGGATTGATCTGCGCCAGTTTCCGCCTGGCCCAAAAACGCAGATAATACAAAACCAGCTTTTTCATTCACCTATTATATATCCTTTCCACCCTCCCGGAAATTCCGGTCAGCACTTCCAGCGGAATGGTCCCTAAAGTTTTCGCCACTTTTTCCGCCGGTATCCCTTCCCCGATCAAAATTACTTCGTCACCAACTTTTTCTCTTTTTGAAACCATTATTGAGGCTTGGTCCATCGATACCCGCCCAAGCACTGGCGCCCGTCGTCCGTTGACCACCACTTCCCCCCAGTTTTTCGGGCTTCGCCTAAATCCATCCGCATAACCCACCGGAATTGCCGCCGCCAAAATATTTTTTTTAGCTATAAACTCCCGTCCGTATCCTACTGATTCTCCTTTTTTCAACCTTCTAATCCCAACAATTTGCGTCTTTAGGCTCAAAACATTTTTATACAAAGCTTTTCCCGGCCGGACCATATCCAGATGGCTTTCCGGTAACCTAAAAACCGCATCACTATTGGCCACATGTTTTAATAATCCCCTTATCTTCCCGATTTTCCCCATTATCCTTATAAATTCTTCCAGCTGTTCCCTCGCAAACCCCAAATCTTTGCCATCCGCATCCGCAAAGTGAGAAAAAATCCCTTCCAAATATATATTTTTATACTTATAAATATTTTTAATTAATTTTATGGCCGATTCCGGCGCCGCCCCCAGTCGGTGCATTCCGGTGTCAATTTTTATATGGACCGTCGCCGTTTTCCCCCT
>JBBTUQ010000040.1:0-1286 GCA_038063675.1 Patescibacteria group bacterium
TCTTCGGTTCTTCCTGTTGGTGCTAAAAATGTCACTAATGATTTGGCCATTGGTCTTCGGGTCTCATTAGAGTCTGCCGAAAAAATTAAACTGGCACTGGCTGTCAAACCAAAATTCGCTGTCACTGCCGATGAAAAACCGGCAAAAAATGCTGAAACTGATGAATTAGATATTTCTTCTCTTGAGCTTCCCGAGGAGTTGAGAAAAGCTAGTCGAAAAACTCTGACTGAAGGGATAATCAAACCCCGTCTTTCGGAAATTTTCACTTATATTGGTCTGGAAATTCAAAAAAGCGGTTATGGCGGGTTAACTCCAAGCGGCGTTGTCATCACCGGCGGGGGAGCCGAAACCATCGGTGCCCTTGATACCTGCCGTCAACGTCTTGTTATGCCTTGTCGCATTGGTACCCCCCAAGGGTTATCAGGTCTCATTGAGGAACTTTCCGGCCCTCAAAATTCCACCGCCATTGGCCTGATATTATTTGGAAAAGGAAGTGATATCTCTGCTAAACGCGACTTGCCAAAAATGGCCATGTTTGTTAAGATGCTTCCAAATCTGCCCCTTAAAAATATTCTTAGCAAAGTAAGTCACTTTGCTAAAGGTTTCCTGCCCTGAATTAAACGTGTTAATTAAGCCTGATGTTGCCAGATTTGCAAAAATAAAAGTCGTTGGTCTTGGCGGCGGCGGCGGCAATGCCGTTACCTCCATGATTGCCGCCGGAACGATTACTGGTGTTGATTTTCTGGC
The DNA here is from genome assembly GCA_038063675.1 of Patescibacteria group bacterium. Taxonomy (GTDB): domain Bacteria; phylum Patescibacteriota; class Microgenomatia; order JAMCZE01; family JAMCZE01; genus JBBTUQ01. Next base: position 748 of record JBBTUQ010000040.1, read on the forward strand.
TGTTAATACTGACGCCCAAGCTTTATTTAAGTGCCAAGCCCCCATTAAAATTCAAATCGGTGAAGGACTAACCCGGGGTCTGGGATCCGGAGGCAATCCGGAAATTGGCCTAAAGGCCGCCGAGGAATCACAGGAAAAAATTAAAGAAAAAATCGGGGACGCTGATATGGTATTTATTACCGCCGGAATGGGTGGCGGCACAGGAACCGGCGCTGCGCCTATCATTGCGGATATTGCCAAAGCCTCCGGAGCCCTGACTGTGGCCGTAGTCACTAAACCATTTCTTTTTGAGGGTACCCAAAGAATGGTTAACGCTACCGAGGGGATTTTAAACCTTAAAGACAAAGTTGACACTCTAATAGTTATTCCCAACCAAAGAATTTTAGAAGTTGTGGACAAAAAAGTCTCTTTAATTGAGGCTTTCAAGATGATTGATTCGGTTCTAAATTCCGGCGTTCAGGGAATTTCAGATCTGATTACCATGCCGGGATTAGTTAACGTTGATTTTGCCGATGTCCGCAGTATCATGACCAACGCCG
>JBBTUQ010000041.1:0-1518 GCA_038063675.1 Patescibacteria group bacterium
GTGGGGGTATGCAAACAGGCTGGTAGAGGAAGTGGTTTTAGTTGGACAATAATACTGAATTTAAAGAGTAATACGGGATAAAAGAAATTGCAGTATTATTGAAAGTTGTTTCGCCCTGGTAAGTTAAATTGACAACGGAGGCTTTCGGGGGGTTATATTTATTAATAAAGCTAATTAATCCGCCGGTAATTTTAGGTTCGGACAAAGTTTGTAGTTTGACTTCAATAGGGACCGGACTTCGACCATTATCAATGATAAAATCAACTTCTGCCCCGTCTTTGGTTCGCCAATAATGAATATCTCCGGCGGCGCTTGACAATAATGTTTTTAATTCATGGTAAATGAGATTTTGGAAATGAAATCCTAAAGCAGAAAAATCCTGCAAATAAAAGTCCCGAGTGGCAAAATTTGCCAGACCGGTGTCCGTAAAATAAAAAACCGGAGACTTGACAATTTCTTTGCGAAGCCGGCGGGTAAAGGGGGAGATCTTATCCCCAACAAATGTCTTGGTTAGATACCAAATGTAATGTTTAACCGTTCTCTCTGTGATCCCGAGAGTGGAAGCCAATTCAGAATAATTGATTAATTTTCCCACCTGCGAAGAGAGAGTGCGGACAAGATTGGAGAAATTTTCCGTCCTTTTTAAATTAAGAAGTCCGGCAATATCTTTTTCTAAATAACTTTCAAATATATCCTTAATAGCCTCTGATTTTTCTTCAACCGTTTCAGTCGTAACGACCTTTGGATATCCGCCAAAACTCAAATATTCCCTTAATAATTTTTGGCCATTTTCGACCTCCGTTTTTAAAAAGTCGGCTAGCTTTTCCCGGTAATGGTATTGAGTTTTAAAATTTAAAAATTCCTCAAAACTCAAGGGGTTGAGGGTAAAAATTCGTTTTCTGCCGGCGAGAGATTCGGCGATTTTTTCTTTTAACTCAAGGCTTCCGGATCCGGAGGCAATAAATTTATAGGATAAATTCATGTCAGACAAGCCCTTGAGGAATAAACCGGCGTTTTCTTTCCTTTGAATTTCATCAAGAAAAACATAGCCGTTATTTCCAATTTCAAGGCGAATTTTGGTAAGAAGATCGGTTTGCGATTTAAAATAGGGCCGGTCGCTGTCAAGATCATAATTCAAAAACAGAGATTTTTTACCCTGCGACCGAAGGTGTTCAATTAATAACCTCATGAGGGTCGTCTTCCCGGCCTGACGCGGGCCCACAATGAGGCTGATTTCCGGATTGTCAAGATGGGCAATGAGCTTGGGCAAAAGCGCTCTTTTGATCATATTTACATTATAGTCCGTCTTTTCCGGCTGTCAAGAGTCGCTTTAGTCCGTCTTTTCCGGCTGTGACGACGTCAAAAATATTTTAATCACAACATTTGCATAATGTATTATAATAAGAGAAGTGAAAAAGTTTGTTTTGGTTTTGGTTTTAGGATTGTCATTGGTCATCGGTCACTGGTCGTTGGTGTGGGCACAAGATGGAGAAGATGGGGAAGTGGAGGGGACGGCTA
>JBBTUQ010000042.1:0-4084 GCA_038063675.1 Patescibacteria group bacterium
CCAAACAAAGCAACGAATTTCTTTATAAAAAATGCTCAGCAAAGCTGAGCAAAAATCGCGCGCGCAAAAAATAAGCGAGGCCGAAGGCCGAGCCCCGCTAAGCGGGGTAAACTCTAAAGATGGCGCGGCGAGGGGTGGGGGCACTCGCGCGCCTGTCCTGAGCTTGGCGAAGGGCTACCTTTGAAAAATAGTTCGAATTTTTTCGAACGCACACCGCCCTTGCCCTGCACCAGAACGGTGCGGGGCTTGCTATTTTTCTTTTCTTCTTATAAAATACTCTGGTTAGTCCATAGACCGTGGGTCCTCGATCACAATCGGGATAATTCCCACGCAGGAACATATGTCCAGACTCAAAAACATCGCTGCTGTTGCCAAGCTTTCCGAAAAGCTCGCCAAAATCAAAGGCTTCGTCCTGACTGATTATCGTGGCTTAACTCACAAACAACTTGAAGAACTCCGCGCTAAACTCCGCCCTCTCTCCGCCAACTACACCGTTACCAAAAAAACCCTCCTCAATAGGGTCATTTCATCCGCCAGATGGGCGGATCAAATTTCAAATTCGTCAGGCCCGTTAGCTACCCTACTTATCTATGACGAGTTTCTCCCTCCTTTAAAAGAGCTGGCTAAATTTATTAAAACTTATAATTTACCCCAAGTCAGACTCGCTGTTATAGAAGGCCGTGAGTACAATTCTGAACAAGTTTTGCAAATCGCCAGACTTCCCTCTCGCGAAATTCTCCTGGGCCAACTTCTCTATACTTTAAATGCCAACATGCAAAAATTAGTTTATGTCTTAAAGGAGGTGAGCACTCATGAACGATAAAATTACAAAAATTATCGATGAAGTTTCCGTGATGACGATCCTGGAAGTGGCCGATTTAGTCAAAGCTTTGGAAGAAAAATTTGGTGTCAGTGCACAAATGGCCGTAGCGGCTACCCCGACTGCAGTCGAGAGTCCCACGGCTGAGGCCGGGGAAGAACAAACGACTTTTAATGTGGTATTGACCGCAGCCGGAGCCAACAAGATCTCCGTCATCAAGGCCGTTCGCGAAGTCGTCCCCACTCTGGGACTGGCCGAAGCCAAAACCTTGGTCGAATCGGCGCCCAAAGAAGTTCTGACCGGCGTCAACAAAGCTACCGCCGAAGAAGCCAAGAAAAAATTGGAAGCCGTCGGTGCCACTGCAGAACTTAAATAAGAATTAATTATAGCAACTTTTACGCGATCGCGTAAGTTTTGCTATAAATCAAAATATCTTTTTAAATCTTTAGCTGATTCTATTTGTGAGGCTATTGCAAAGGTCACTTCCCCACCAACATTGTGCACCTGGCGCAAAAATTCCACTTCGTCAAAACAGGGATACGGGTGAACAAAAACACTCTTATTAAGCATATAAAATCCGGCGCCTTTCAAAGACTGCCGAAAATGATCCCGAGAAGCTTTTTTCTTTTCCGGCACATCAAAGATAACCAAACGAAACTGTCCATCCCAGTTTTTTGGCTTTTTAACTCGCACTTCGGAAAGTTTATACTTTAGAGCCGTTTTCAAACCGTCCTCGGTTATTTTTACCGTCGTCACTCCTTTTTCCTCGGATATCTCCACCAGTTTTCTTTTAGCCAAACTTTTCCAAAGCCGCTGATAACGTTGCCGCTCCGCCGCTCTGACTTGTGACGCCAGCACTTTCACCAATCCCGGCATCAAAACCGCCAAACCAACTACCCCTAACCCCGCCAGAATCCCCAATATCTCTCTTGATCCGGGGTATCTATCCAATCCCTTGTTAATTCTTTCCAAATAAGACGCCTTTTCCAAAGCAAAAATCTTGGTCGTTTGCTCCCAATTAATTTTCTCCAAATTCAAATTTGTCTGTTTCCCTTTTCCTTCCATTAATTAATCCTCTCACCCTATATAGCAAAATGCAAGCGGTCGCGTTAAACTTGCTATATCAATGAACGGGCACAAATCCCATATTGACACTCCTGATCCTCTTTGTTATAAAGAACATAACTTAATCATATTTGTATGCCTGACGCCGCACAAAATATATCACTCGCTAACTTACCCGATCTTCTGACCGTCAAAGAAGTCGCCCAGGTTCTCCGGGTTTCCGTTCTGACTATTAAAAGATGGGGCAAACGAGGCAAACTGCCGGCCATCCGCATCAACTCCCGCGGCGACCGCCGCTACAAAAAAGAAGCCGTTCTCTGGCTCCTTGGCATGGGCGACAAAACCTAAATTAACGCAATTGCTCTCCAACCCACTTCCTCACTCCCTCCCACTTCTCTGCCCCCTCTTTTGGAATCAAAATCATCTGTCCTTCATCCGACCAGGCATACTGCAGGACATTTTCATCCGTCAAGGCTACTTGGGAGACTTTATAATTTGCAAACTCGCCTGCCTTGGGCAGGAAATATTTTAAATCCTCAAGGGTAAAATCCGTCCGCACGTGATCCCGAAGTTTTATATACAAAGCCGGCAGTTGCGGAATAACATTTAAACTCATCACTTTTTCTCTGACTGCTAAAAGCAAATTTCTCTGCCTTACGCTCCGTCCAAAATCGGTACCATCCACAGCCGAGTGTCTCGACCGCACAAACTTCAGCGCCGTCTGCCCGTCCATATGGATCACTCCCGCCTCAAAGCGCAGATTTTCAAACCGGCAGGAATAACAAGGATCGTTTTCCTTCCCCGCAATCGGATACTCCGGATCATCAAAAGCCGTTTCCACTTTGACATCTACCCCGCCCAGCAGATCAATTATCTCCGTAAATCCGGCAAAATCCCCCGCCACGTATTTATCAATCGGCAACCCGGTTACCTGGGTTACCGCCCTGAGCGCAGTCGAAGGGTCTTTCTCAAAATACGCGTTAATCTTGCTGTCCCCGTACCAAATATCTCTTGGCACCGAAACCAAAACCGCGCTTTTACTGGCCGCATCCAAGTGGGCAATTATCATCGTGTCTGTCAAATTTGCTCCGTCATGACCCTCCCCCCCATATCCCAGAAGCAAAATATTGACAGGCAATTTTTTCTCCGTGGTTTCTACAACTTGCGTTTTTCGCCACAACAATCCGCCAGCCACCAAAATTATCAGTAATACTAATATCTTTTTACTCATATCTATTCAAAAATTCTCTTCTTTGTTTAAAAAGATTTTCTTTTATTCCGCAGTCCCAATTTAAATTCGCCCGCCGCCGTCACCGGGTCCACAATATTTACAGAAAGTCCCGTCCCCAGTTCAAATCCCGCCCGGTGCACCAGCCGCGGAATAATCCGCAAATACCAGTCCCCCCCGTGATATATATAATAGTTATACGGCACATCGTCTTCTCCCGCGAATTTTTTACAAATAAACCCCAAAATCTTCTGCATCAGCGGCGCCAAATCACTTATTTCCTCATCCGTGATTTGACCAAAATTGGAAATTGAATTTGGCGCTAGCCAAATTTCGTATGGCCACTGACTAAAATCCGGACAGTAGGCCACAAAATGCTTGGTCCGCGCCACCTCATTTTGCACCGGTTCCTTCTTCATTGTGTCCAAATTAATTTGCCTTGGCACCACCACCAGCTGCGAATGCGGATGTTTCAAGCTCGCCCCGGCGTGAATATCATGATTATTAAAAATCATCACCTGCCCGCAATGCTGCGCATAGCGCTGCAGGCGGGCTGTGCCCAAGTCTCTATAGTAGTTAAATCGTTCTCTGTACGTTTTTAAAATCAGTTCCACCTGCTCCGCCGGCAATTCATCAATATCTTTCTCATGATCCGGACTATGGATAATGACCTCATGAAAATCCGTGATGGGGTATTTATTCTTGATCACCCTCACACTCCCCAGCTTAAAAACTTCCTCATTCAGTCCTTCATTCCCAGGACAAAATGGGCAGGATGACTGAGCAGGCATAACAGGATTGTCATGGGGACGAGAAACCCTTGTTGGGGCGATCACCACCCACCTGTTTGATTTTATATCCGGTACAAACTTAGCCATTGGTATTCTTATATTGTATCCGTTTTTTAAAAAGATTCTCTCGAAACCCACCTTCACGAATGAATTTTTCTTTCAAGGCCTCGATTTGCCTTT
>JBBTUQ010000043.1:0-1811 GCA_038063675.1 Patescibacteria group bacterium
TCGCCTCGTAAATAATGGGCTATTACTCCCAACTTAAAAAATTTAAGGGCTTGCGCGGTTTAATTGAAAAAGAGCCCCTGGTTGCCGTGCGCTCCAGTGCCACCGCCGAAGACTTACCCACCGCCAGCTTTGCCGGCCAACAAGCCACATTTTTAAATGTTAAGGGGGAATTCGCCGTGGTCGACGCAGTGAAAGCCGCCTGGGCCTCGCTCTTTGAAGCCAGAGCTATTTTTTACCGCCAGCAAAATCATTTTGATCATTTTAAAGTCGGCATTGCCGTCCCGGTGCAAAAAATGATCCAGTCTGAAACTTCCGGTATTATGTTTACTGTTTCCCCCGTCAGTAACGATAAAGAAACAGTGGTTATTGAAGCCGTTTGGGGCCTCGGGGAGTTGATTGTTCAGGGAACAGTTACTCCGGATCACTACGAAATTAACAAAGAAAATCTTAAAATTTCTCTAAAAAATCATGTCCGTCAGGATAAAATGATGGCCGGTCGAAAAATTGTTTCCGTTCCCACAAAACTACGAAACAAAATCAAACTCACAGACAATCAGATAGTCAAACTGGCAATCCTTGGCAAAAAACTGGAAAAGCACTATTTCCATCCTCAGGACATCGAATTTGCCATTGAAAAAAATGAAATATACATCGTCCAAACGCGTCCTATTACTACTTTAAATTCAACTTCGGTAACTCTCGAACCTGTTAAAATCGAGCTTAAAAAAATGCCTGTTATTCTTGAAGGCTCTCCTGCCAGCCCGGGTATAAAAAGCGGCCCCGTCAAGATTTTAAAATCCGCCAAAGAAATCGGCAAAATTATGGTCGGTGATGTTCTGGTCGCTCCCCAAACTAATCCTGATTTTGTCCCCGCTATGAAAAAGGCTGTTGCCATCGTCACCGATCATGGCGGTCGCACCTCCCACGCTGCCATAGTCAGCAGAGAACTGGGAATTCCGGCCGTGGTTGGCACTGAAAATGCCACCAAAAAACTCAAAAACGGGCAAGTGGTCACCGTCGACGGCTCCACCGGGAAAATTTACCGTGGTGGTTTATCATCTCAAATTAGTCCAATTGGTCAAATTAATCCAATTGGTCAAATTGGTCAACCACTAAAAACCGCCACTAAGATCTACGTCAACCTTGCCGAGCCGGAAAAAGCTCTAGAAATATCTAAAATGAATGTCGATGGGATAGGACTACTGCGGGCGGAATTTATTATGAGCCAAATGGGAATTCACCCCAAAAAAATTATTGCCGACGGCAAACAAAAAACCTATATTGACAACCTCGCTTCAAACCTAAAAACCTTTGCCGAAAGTTTTTACCCACGGCCCGTCGTCTACCGCGCCACTGATTTCAAAACCAACGAGTATCGCAATCTCAAAGGCGGGGACAAATACGAGCCCGAAGAGCCAAACCCCATGTTGGGCTTTCGAGGAGCCTATCGTTACATTGTCCAACCCGACGTCTTTAAAATGGAAATAGAAGCCATAAAGCTGGTTCGTAATAAATACGGGTTTAAAAATCTTTGGTTAATGATTCCTTTCGTCCGGACTGTCATGGAACTGATTGAGGTGAAATCCCTTCTTCATACTCAAGGTTTACATCGCAGCCCCAGCTTTCATCTTTGGATGATGGTCGAAATCCCGTCAAACGTCATTCTGCTTGATAAATTCATTGAGGCAGGGATCGATGGCGTCAGTATCGGCAGTAATGATTTAACCATGATGTTGTTGGGAACCGATCGGGACAATAACACGGTGGCCAAAGAATTCGATGAAAGAAATCCCGCCGTTCTCTGGGCCCTG
>JBBTUQ010000044.1:0-14111 GCA_038063675.1 Patescibacteria group bacterium
TGATAAATCTTGGCGGTCCGGAAATTATTTTGCGCAAAGAAAAACGAATGTTGCAGGAGGCGGTCGATTCTCTTGTTGATACCAGCCAAAGACCGTCCACCCGGGCCAACGTTCAGGATCTAAAATCTCTTTCTGACATGCTTCGGGGCAAACAAGGCCGTTTCCGGCAAAATCTTTTGGGAAAGCGGGTAGATTATTCCGGCCGGTCCGTCATTGTGGTCGGCCCCATTTAAAACTTAATCAATGCGGGTTGCCCAAGGAAATGGCTTTGGAAATGTTTAAGCCCTTTGTTCTTCGGGAACTAATTGTCCGCGGTTTTGCTCCCAATGTCCGTTCCGCCAAATACGTTTTGGAAAAAAGAATTCCCGAAGTTTTTGATATTCTGGAAGAAATTACTCACGACCATCCGGTTCTTCTGAATCGGGCGCCGACCTTGCATAAGTTGAGTATTCAGGCTTTTTATCCCATTTTGGTCGAGGGGTCTGCCATCCAGTTGCATCCTTTGGTTTGTTCCGGTTTTAACGCCGATTTTGACGGCGACCAAATGTCCGTCCACGTTCCTCTTTCTAATGCGGCTAAAGCCGAAAGTATCAATCTGATGATGGCCGAACAAAATCTGTTGAAACCGTCTGACGGCTCACCGGTAGTTACCCCCAGCAAGGAGATGGCTCTCGGCACTTACTTTTTAACTATTATTGATGAAGCTATAAACCCCACGGAAACGATTTTTTCTGATTTTTCAGAAGCTTTATTGGCTTATCAGGAGGATAAAATCGCCATGCGGCAAAAAATCAAAGTTTCTTATCAGGATCAGATTATGGAGACGACCATCGGCCGAATTCTTTTCAACGAACAGCTTCCCGAAGAACTGCGTTTTATCAATGAGCCCATCCCCTTGGGGAAAATTAAGATGATTTTAGCCAAGGCCATGAACATTAAATCAAAATCCGAAGTGGCCGCTTTGGCGGACAATATTAAAGATATTGGTTTTAAGTACAGTACTCTTTCGGGGATTTCCGTGAGCATGTTTGACCTGGTAGAATACCCCAAAAAAGATGTCATCATTGGTGAGGCGGAAGACGTTGATACCGGGATTGAAGGGAATTATAAAAACGGTTTGATCACTTTTGAAGAAATGCGCCGTTTAAGCATCGAAAATTGGATCAGTGTAACGGACAAAATTACCGATCTGACTTGGGAGGAATACCCAAATATCAATCCGGTGAAAAATCTAATCAGTTCCGGGGCTACCCGGGCCAGCCGGGACACAATTAAACAAATTTCCGGTATGCGCGGGTTGATGTCCGATCCCACCGGAAAAATTGTGGCCATGCCGACCAAGTCAAACTTCAGACGCGGGCTTTCCGTTTTTGAGTATGTGACCGGAACCCGCGGTTCCCGGAAGGGTCTGGCAGATACCGCCTTAAGAACCGCTGACGCCGGCTATCTGACCCGCCGCTTGGTTGATGTTTCCCATAATTTATTAATCCGGGAAGAAGACTGCGGGACGACCGAAGGCCTGGAAGTGTTTGTTGACGAGAAAAGAACCGCCAGTTTTGCCCAAAGAATTTTGGGCCGTTTTTCGGCGGCCAAAATTACGGCCGGCCGCAAGGTTATTCTGGAAAATAATCAACCGATCACGGAAAGTATCGTAGCTACTTTGGACGGGGCTAAAATTGAAAATATTTTGGTTCGTTCTCCGTTGTCCTGTAAGTCTGAATTCGGCGTTTGCCAACATTGTTACGGCCGGGATTTGACAACCCGGGAACTGGTGGGAATTGGTATTCCGGTGGGGGTGACCGCCGCTCAATCTATTGGTGAGCCGGGGACGCAACTGACACTACGAACCAAACATACCGGAGGGATTGTAGCGATGGACGTGACCCAGGGTCTGCCCCGGGTTGAGGAATTGCTTGAGGCCAGAACTCCCAAGATTTTATCCCCGATTTCAGAAATTTCCGGCAAAGTTGAGGTCGTGGAAACAGCTGACGGGTATAAAATTCGGGTGAAAAACACCACCATCAAACCGGTTGAAGAACGCGAATATTTACTGCCTTTAACCTCAACCGTAAAAGTGACCGACGGGGATCTGGTGGCCGCCGGAACCCAACTGGCCAGCGGCTACTTAAGTATTGATGAAGTTTTATCCGTCCGCGGTCTTCGCGGGACCCAAATGTATCTGCTCAATGAACTACAACAGGTTTACGAATCTCAAGGTGTCCCCATTAACGACCGGCATTTTGAGGTGATTATCCGCAGAATGTCTGATAAAGTCCGGATTAAAACCAGCGGGGATACGACTCTTCTCCCCGGAGAGATTTTAGAAAAATACCGTTTTGAGACAGAAAATTCCCGAGTTTTGGCCGAGGGCGGCGAACCGGCAACGGCCGAAGTTATTATCCTTGGCATCACCAAGGCCGCTCTCTTTACCGATTCTTGGCTTTCCGCCGCTTCTTTCGAACAGACCACGAGTGTCCTTGTTGACGCGGCTTTGGGTGTTCGCAACAATGAAGATCCATTGCTTGGTATTAAAGAAAATGTTATTATTGGACGCTTAATCCCGGTATCAGCCGAGAGAGCGATGGTTAAAAGAGATGCCTACGGTCAATCAATTAGTTAAAAAGGGTCGAAAAAAGATCCCTAAAAAAGTCCACGCGAAGGCTTTAAGAAAATTTTTTAATGCTAAAGAGCTGCGGACCAAAAATACGGCCGCCCCTTTTAAACGGGGGGTTTGCACCGTGGTCAAAACTATGACGCCGAAAAAACCCAACTCCGCCCTGCGGAAAGTGGCCAGGGTGCGGCTTTCCAACCGCCAGGAAGTGACGGCCTACATTCAGGGCGTGGGTCATGAGCTGGCGGAACATTCGATCGTTTTGGTGCGCGGCGGTCGGGTTCGTGATCTTCCCGGGGTAAAATATCACATTGTCCGGGGGAAATATGACACGACGGGGGTTAAAGGCCGTAAGCAAAGTCGTAGTAAATACGGAACAAAAAATGGCTAGATCAAAAACTATTCATAAAAAAATCCTGGAAGCCGACCCGGTTCACAATAGCCGGACTCTGACCCGTTTTATAAACAAAGTGATGAAAGACGGGAAAAAATCCGCTGCTTCCACCCAGGTTTACCGGGCTCTGGAAATCCTCAAAGAAAAATTTCCCGAAGAAGAGTCAATTAAAATTTTTGAGACTGTTATCCAAACGATCGCCCCAAAAATGGAAGTCCGCTCCAGACGGGTTGGCGGGGCTTCTTATCTTGTCCCCGCCGAAGTCCGGGGTGACCGGAAAGTTCATCTGGCCATGCGCTGGCTAATTGACGCCGCCAGATCCAAACCCAATAAAGAATTCCATACCTTCGCGGAAAAATTGGCGGCGGAGTTAATTGATGCCAAAAATGGTCTTGGCAATGCCATCAAAAAGCGTGACCAAGTTCTCAAAATGGCCGAAGCCAACCGGGCATTTGCACATCTTAAGTGGTGAATACATACTCCAATACATACTTGACAACATATTAGAATTCTGATAATGTTATGGTATGAATGTCAATACTCCCATTATTCCTGTCACCGATTTTGTCCGTAATTTTGCCAGTCACATGGCTCTTCTCCCCCGAGTTCAGGAAATTATTTTAACTCGCGACAGTCGCCCGGTTGCTACTCTTAAGGCTACTCCTGAAGAAAAAAACCGCGAACTATTAAAGTTTCTAAAAACAATTGATGGTAAGCTCTGGAAGAATGACAAGGTTTGGAAAGCTGTTGCCGTGCGGAGAAATCGCAAAGAACCCATTAGACTTTAATGAACTATCTTCTGGACACATCAGTATTAATTGATTTGCTTAGAATTAAGCCCGGTGCTGAAAAGTTCATAGACGAACACATCAAAGAAGCTATTACTACTAGTACAATTTGTGAAGCCGAAGTTTACGAAGGAATTTATCGAGAACACCCAGAAAGAATAGCCAAAAAGAAAGATGAATTTCATAATCTTCTCGAGAAATTTTTTGCAGTTGTTGCTTTTGATCCAGAGCAAGCAGACATTGCCGGGAGAATTAGAGCAGAATTGGCCGCAAGAGGTTCATTGATCGGCGACCTGGATATTTTGATTGCCGCGGCGGCAATTTCCCAAAACGCCACCTTAGTCACCAAAAACCCCAAACGCTTTCAACAAATCCCCGGACTGCAAATGGCAAGTCTGTAAAACTAGTCTCGCAAGAGCTGCTCTTGCGAAGCTAGATTTTGAAAACTTTTCCCTCTTTGAAAAAGAACAGATTATCACTATAATCTCTGTGTGCCGGGATGCGGCACGAATTTTTTAAAATTATGGATACGACCAAAAACCGCAACGTGCCGATGAATATGATTCGCAATATTGGGATTATTGCCCATATTGACGCGGGGAAAACCACCACGACCGAGAGGCTTTTGTATTATACCGGCCGGACTTACAAAATCGGAGATATTGACGAGGGAACAACCCAGATGGACTGGATGCCGCAGGAAAAAGAGCGGGGTATTACCATTGTTTCCGCGGCCACGACGACATTTTGGCGTGAGGTGCGTATTAATATCATTGACACTCCGGGCCACGTGGACTTTACCGCCGAAGTGGAAAGATCCCTGCGGGTTCTTGACGGCGCGGTGACGATTTTAGACGCCGAAGAAACCGTCCAGTCTCAAACCGAAACCGTCTGGCGCCAGGCGGATAAATATAAAGTCCCCCGGATTATTTTTGTTAATAAAATTGATAAACTCGGGGCCAATTTCTATAAAACAGTGGAGGCAGTCAAAAACCGCCTTGGTGTCAAACCTGCCATTATGGTTTTACCAATCGGAGTGGAAAATACTTTCAAAGGAGTTTACGATTTGCTTCGGGAAGAAGCTTATATCTGGGGGTCTGATGAATTAGGGGCTAAGTTTGAAGTGATCAAGGAAATACCGGAGGGTCTTGACGCGGAATTGGTGAAAAAATACCGTCATCTCTTGATTGAACAAATCGCGGAAACTGACGAAAAACTTTTGGAAAAATATTTAAATGGGGAAGCTTTGACTTTTGAGGAGCTCCATACGGCTATGCGGGCCGCGGTTATTTCCTACCAGTTGATCCCAATTTATACCGGCACTTCCTTGCGCAATAAAGGGGTTCAGCCGCTTTTGGACGCGATCGTGGATTATTTGCCCTCGCCGTTGGATCGCCCCGCCGTCGAAGGTCTAAACCCCAAAACCGGGGAGAAAGAAGTCCGGGAGCAAAATAATCAGGCGTCGTTTGCCGGTCTGGCCTTTAAAATTCAACTTGATCCCCACTTGTGAAAACTTTATTATGTCCGTATTTATTCCGGGGTTCTCAAGGCTGGTTCTTATGCCTTCAACCCTATAAAAAATCAGACAGAGCGTATTGGCCGGCTACTTCTTATGCACGCCAATCAAAGGGAGGAGATTACTGAGGCTCACGCGGGGGAAATTGTGGCCGTAGTTGGTCTAAAATCGACGGTAACCGGAGATACTTTGTGCGACCAAAATAAACCGATAGTTCTGGAGCAAATTTCTTTTCCGGAACCGGTTATTTCCCTGGCAATCGAACCCAAAACTAAAGCCGATCAGGAAAAATTGGCTTACGCTCTCCAAAGGATTATGGAAGAAGATCCGACTTTTCATGTTAAATCCAACAAAGAAACCGGCCAGACTATTATTTCCGGCATGGGAGAATTGCATCTTGAGGTTTGGGTTGACCGGATGAAACGGGAAATGGCCGTTGATGCCAATGTTGGCCCCCCCCAAGTGGCCTATAAAGAAACAATCCGGCGCAGTGGTGAGGGAGAAGGGAAATATATCCGGCAAACCGGGGGCCGCGGCCAGTATGGCCATACCTTGTTAAGGCTGGAACCAAAACTCCGCGGTGAAGGTTGGGAGTTTGTCAACGCCATAAAAGGCGCCTCAATTCCAGCGGAATTTATTCCCTCGGTAGAAAAGGGAACGAAAGAGGCTTGCGAAAACGGGGTGTTGGCCGGCTATCCCCTGACAGATATTAAAATTACTCTCTACGACGGGTCATTTCATGATGTTGACTCTTCGGATATTGCTTTTCAAATTGCCGGTTCCATGGCTCTTCAGGACGGAGTGAGAAAATCCGATCCGGTGCTACTGGAGCCCATTATGAAGGTTGAAGTAACGACTCCTGATGAATTTATGGGGGATGTCATTGGCGATCTTTCCGCCAAACGCGCCCAAATTTCCGGAACCAGCCAGCGCGGCAACGCCACTATTATTGTGGCCCTGGTTCCCTTATCCGAACTTTCCGGCTATTCCACCAAACTTCGTTCTATAAGCCAAGGCCGGGCCAGTTATTACATGGAACCATCTCACTACGAAGAAGTCCCCAAAAATATCCAGGAACAAATCTTGGCAAAAAAATAATTTCCCCCCTTGCAAAGAGAGTGAGGCATAAATTATAATTGAAAAGTTATGGCTGATCAGGCAAAATTTATTCGCAATAAACCCCACGTCAATATTGGGACGATTGGCCATGTTGATCATGGAAAGACGACTTTGACGGCGGCGATTGCGACCGTTCTCTCCAAAAAGGGCTTAGCCACGGCTAAAAAATACGAAGATATTGATTGCGCCCCGGAAGAAAAGGCTCGTGGCGTTACCATTAATATTTCTCACATTGAGTACGAAACCGAAAAGCGTCACTATGCTCACGTCGACATGCCCGGCCATGCTGATTACATCAAAAACATGATTACCGGTGCGGCTCAGGTTGACGGCGCCATTCTTGTTGTCTCCGCTCCCGATGGTCCCATGGCTCAAACCCGTGAGCATTTACTTTTGGCCAAACAAGTCAACGTTCCAGCTATCGTCGTCTTCATGAACAAAGTCGATATGGTTTCCGACCCCGAGCTTTTAGATCTTGTTGAAGTTGAGGTCCGCGAACTTCTGACTAAATACGGTTTTGACGGTGATAAAGCCCCCATTATTCGTGGTTCCGCCCTTAAAGCTCTTGAAGGTGATGCCGAACAGGAAAAACACATAATGGAGCTTATGGACGCTGTTGACAGCTCTATCCCTACCCCCGTTCGTGATCTTGACAAACCATTCTTAATGCCTGTGGAAGATGTCTTTTCTATCAAGGGCCGGGGTACGGTTGTCACCGGAAGAATTGAACGCGGCAAGGTTAAAGTTAACGAAGAGATGGAAATTGTTGGTCTTAAGGCCACTCAAAAAACTATTGTTACCGGCGTGGAAATGTTTAGAAAACAGCTGGACGAGGGTCTGGCCGGTGATAACGTTGGTTTACTTCTCCGCGGGGTGGAAAAAGATCAGGTGGAACGCGGTCAGGTTATTGCCAAGCCCGGATCAATCACACCTCACACAGAATTTGACGCTGAAGTTTATATCTTGACCAAAGAAGAAGGTGGCCGGCACACGCCATTTTTCTCGGGATACCGCCCGCAGTTTTATATTCGTACTACTGACGTGACGGGGGAAGTTACTCTTCAAGAGGGAGTGGAAATGGTTATGCCGGGAGACAATGCCAAAATGAAAGTAAAATTAATTCAACCCGTGGCTCTGGAAGAAGAAATCCGCTTTGCCGTCCGCGAAGGCGGGAAAACTGTCGGCGCGGGAGTAGTTTTGCACATTGATGTCTAAAGGAAGAATTCGTGTCAGATTAAAGGCATATGATGGCAGGGTGCTGGACAGCACTTGTCAGTCTATATTGGATGCCGCCATCCGCACCGGAGCAAAAATTTCCGGCCCCATTCCCCTGCCCACCGACCGTTCCTTAATTACCGTTAACCGCTCTCCGTTTACCGATAAAAATTCTCAGGAACATTTTCAAATTAAAACTCATAAACGTTTAATTGATATTCTCGAACCTACAGATAAAACCATCGACGCTCTCATGCACCTGGAATTACCCGCCGGGGTGGATATTGAAATTAAGATGTAACCGTGATTTCGGAGATGTTTTTAAAGCCGTCTTTTTCTAATAATTTTATCAGCCCTCTGTTGATGTCACCAATTAATTGGGGGCCTTCGTAGACAAGGCCGGTGATTAGCTGGACAAGACTGGCACCGAGTTTGATTTTTTCGTAAGCGTCACGAGCGGAAAAGATTCCCCCACAGCCAATTATTTTAGTATCTTTGCCATATTTTTTATAAACATAGGCGATTAACTTATTGGCGTTTTCGGCGCAGGGTTGCCCGGAAAAATTGCCTTTGAGATTTTTAAATTTTAACAACTCCTCTGAATTTAAAAATCTGTTGGTCCGGTCTTTGACAAGATTGGATAAAATAAATCCGGAAATTGGATATTTTAATGAGGTTTTAATTATCAAGTCTAAATTGTCGAGATGAATTTCATTGGGCATTTTAATAAAGACCGGCTGGGTTAAATTAATCTTTTCTAGTTCGGAAAGTAGGACTTTTAGATTTTTTGGGTGCTTAAACGGCTCGGGAAGAGTGGTATTAGGGCAACTGATATTTAATTCAAAATATTTGATATAACTTTTATTTTTTAAGTAATTAAAACTAAAGAGATAATCGTCGATGGCTTTGGGGGTAGTGTCGATTTCGGGGAGATTGGAACTGCCAATACTGACCCCAAGTGTTGAAGCCTTTAAGTTTTTTTTGTCTAGTCTTTGGGCAACAGCAATCACACCACAAGATTTGAAACCTTTGTTGACAAAGAGAGACTGTGATTTTGGGAGCCGAGCCAGGCGCGGAGGAGGATTCCCCCGGTAGGGCTTGGCCGTGACGGTACCAACGGTATTAAATCCAAAACCGATAGCCGGTAAAATCTCTACCAAATGCCCGTTGTAATCAAAGCCGGCGGATAAGCCAATGGGGTTTGGGAAATTGAGGCCGCAGATTTTCTGAGACAAATTATCATTTTTATAGGAAAAAAGATGGCTTACGATTGGGTTTTTCCCCAAAAACTCTCCCGCAACGCTGACAACATCGTGAACAGTTTCGGCATCAATTTTGAAAAGGACGGGCTTGATGATCTTTTGATAAATTAATGGGGGCATAACAGCAGAAGTTCCTGACGAACATTATCGGGAAGATTTTTTTGGGCGGCTAAATCTTTGCAAAGAACGATATTTTGAGAAAGGAGTTGTTGTTTTTGGTTTGGACTAAGAGTGGTGAGAATGGTTACGGGGTAGAGATTACTGTTTTCGACCCAATATTGCAGGTTATCGGTTTCGGGATAACCCCAACCAATAAGTTTGAGACCGGAACATTTAGCGTAATCAATGGCGTCGGTCGTGAACTTGGTGTTGGTAATCAGCCAGCCTTGGGTAAACTCACCCTGAACATCTTCAAAACGACCTTTGACATAGAGAGCGACTTTGACATCAACTCTAGTGCCGGGAAGATTGTGAAATTTGCATTCGATCATAATTTTCTCCTTGTCTTTTTGAGCGATGACATCTATCTCGTGACTCACACAGCGGCCTTTAACAATTTGGCCGGTAATGGTTTCGTAGCCTTGATGGCAAAGAATTTCGGCAATAAATTTTTCAAAAGGATAGCCCGACGGACCCAGTTCCATAATGGCTTTTTTGAGAGAATATTTGAGACCGCGCGGTCCTAAAAATTCAACAATATGGTCGTGAATTTCACGGGTGGTAATGCCGTCGTATAAAATCGATTTAACGTGAGAAAGAACCTGATCAAAAAGTTCCGGCGAAATCCCCGCCCGTTTTATGGACCCTAAAACTTTGTTTTCATTAAAAGGGACTTTCTCTCCCGAGGCTTTGGTGATAAAAATATCTGCCACTTTTGAATTTTACCATTTGTTTCATTTTACTGTCATACCGGAACTGAATTTAGCAAACTCGATAAAGAGCAGTGTGAAGGCAATGATCATGACAACGGGCGCGACGGCGGAAAGATAATTTTTCCTCCCGGGGACATACCGGCGAAGAAGTAAAGAGTTGCCAACAACAGATATAGAACTTAGGGCCATAGCCAAACCGGCTAACTCCGGCTTTAAAATTAATCCGGCAAACATAAAAACCCGGGCGGCAATGGGAATACCAATAACATTGTAAAAAAGAGCAAAGAACATGTTTTGTTTAATTTTCCCCATCGTTTCTTTAGATAAATCGATGGCATTAACTACGTCTCGCAGGTCATTTTTGATAATTACTATTCCACCTGTTTCCATAGCCACGTCTGTCCCTGATCCCATGGCGATTCCTAAATCAGCTTGCGCTAACGCAGGAGCGTCATTAATCCCGTCACCAACCATCCCCACTTTTTTACCTGTACTTTGAAGTTTCTTAACCTCGTTAGCCTTGTCTTCTGGCATTACTTCCGTCAAAACATTGGTTATCCCCACCTGGACGGCAATCGCCCTAGCGGTCCGAGCATTATCCCCGGTAATCATCCAGGTTTTTATTCCCATCTTTTGTAATTTCTCGACCGCCTCTTTCGACGTTTCTTTGACTGTATCCGCCACTGCAATGAGACCCAAGGTTTTTTTGCCGGTTGATAGTTCCATCACCGTTTTCCCTTGATTTTGCAATTGTTCGACGATATGTTCCCTTTTTGTCTGTTTTGGGCGGCCAAAAAAATATTTGGTCTTACTGATTGTTCCTTCTACTCCTTTTCCAGGTATCGCCCTAAAGTTTTTAACATCAAGCAGTTTCAACCCCCTCGCCTTATTTACAATTGCCTCAGCCAGGGAATGTTCTGATAATTTTTCTATACTGGCTGCTATCTGCAAAACGTCACCAATAACATCCGTCACCTCCGGCTTACCTTTTGTTAAAGTCCCGGTTTTATCAAAAATAATCGCATCAATCTTGCAGGCAGCCTCCAACGGTTCCCCGCCTTTAATCAAAATCCCATGTTCCGCTCCTTTACCTGTTCCAACCATGATAGCTGTTGGTGTTGCCAAACCCAAAGCACAGGGACAAGCAATGACAATCACGGCCGTAAAGGCCATCAAGGCAAAACTCAACGAAGATCCAAGTAACAAATACCAAATAACAAATGTCAAAATAGCAATGCCGATGACCATCGGCACAAAATAGCTCGAGATCCGATCGGCAAAGGCCTGAATCGGGGCTTTTGACCCCTGGGCATCCTCAACCAATTTGATTATTTGAGATAAGGTTGTTTCCGACCCAATTCGTGTGGCCTTAAACTCAAAACTACCGGTTTTATTCATTGTTCCGCCAATAACCAGATCATTAATCTGTTTTTCTACGGGAATACTTTCTCCCGTAATCATAGATTCATCGAGAGCCGAAGAACCTTTAACAACTATTCCGTCGGCGGGAACTCTTTCTCCCGGCTTAACCAGAACAATGTCCCCTTTTTTAATATCCTGAGCCATTTTTGGCATGAGATCCACTAATTTTTTGATGGCCTCCGAAGTTCGTCCTTTAGCTTTGGCTTCCAAAAATTTTCCCAAAATAACAAAGGTGATTAAAAATGCGGCAGTTTCAAAGTAAAGTTCAGGGATACCTCTAAAAAAATTAATGACGCTGTAAAAATAAGCCACCGAGGTTCCGATGGCGATCAAGCTGTCCATATTAAAAGTTCGCATCCGCAAGGCCGACCACATGCCTTTATAAAAGCTGGCACCGATCAAAAATTGAACAGGAGTTGCTAAAATAAAAGAAACTATCCCTTCGTAGGGCAAATCGGTAAACATAAAGTAGATCATGGGGAGAGAGAGAACCAAACTAGCGAAGAATTTTTTAAATTGATTGGTAATTTCTATTTGGGGATTTTTCTCATCACCGCCAAGCGAAGCCTGGTACCCGGCTTTTTTTACGGCGCCGATGAGGTCTTCGATCCGGGCTTGAGAACGGTCAAAAGTGATGGAGGCTTTTTCAGCCGCAAAATTTACATGGGCTTCTTTGACCCCGCTTACTTCTCGCAACGATTTCTCTATCAACAGAGCGCAAGAAGAACAGCTCATTCCGGAAATGGCAAGATTAATTTTTGACATTGAAAATCCCTCCATACATCCCCATACTGCAGGTAAATTTGATTGTTCCAATTTCTGTGGGGGTAAATTCAATTATATTTTCTCCCGGGTCCAAAATTTTGCGGATGTTTAATTTTGGGACCACGATACTTGCCGCACAGCTGCGCGGATCACGTGAATTTATAATCCATCGGACCGGAATGCCTTTTTTGATGGTAAAGCTATCGGGATTATACCCCCTTGAAGTCTGGTCCATTTTTATTATTTGAAAGCCGTTTTGCATATTTGCAATATTTGCTGAAGATATAGTGGGTGGACCAAAAACTTCATATAATTGCCGCCCAATATCCAGGCCGGTCAGATTATAACCACTGGAAATATTAAAAATGGCTAAAATTATGACAATAATACCGGCGGTTTTAAAAAAAAGACGGGCGATAGCCCCTTTAACTATTGAAGTTAGGCCACCGATTCCTAGGAGCCCCGGGGCCGTGCCAAGAGCAAAAACTCCTAAAGTTAGGGCTCCGGTTAGGGCACTGCCGGAAGAAACGGCAAAAAGCTGCATCGCCTGGGTAAACCCGCAGGGAATAAAAAAAGTGGCGGCACCTAAAACCGCCGGGTGTTGATCTTTATCCGGAATAAATCTGCCAAAAGCTTTTGGCAGAGTGAAAGTTACGTTTTTAATAAACGGAAAAATTTCAATTAGTTGTGTTCCCAAAAGTAGCATTACCATCCCAGCAATAATTATTAGGAATCCATAAAAAGTTGTTGATAGCTGAAAAAATGATCCGGCGTAACCAATCACCCCTCCAAAAATCACGTAAGAAATAATCCGGCCCAGATTAAAATACAAGTGGGGTTTGAATTTTTGTACCGTCGAGGCGGCAGGATGTTTCTCCGCAAATCGGGCCGAGGCGCCAAGGACCAGGCCGCCCACCAAAGCCATACAAGTAGAAACTCCGGCCGTCAGACCGATCAGCAACACAACCGGCAAGCTGTAGTAGTTGCTCGAATTAGTAAAGCTAAGATTAAAAAGTCCCAATTCACGGACAACTAAAAATAAAAATAAAAGGATTATGCCGGCCTTGGCTAAATCCTGCCAATCGCGGGGATTTTTGGAAATAAGCGGTTTCTCATCCTTCCCCAAACAATATCCGGCACAAATGACAGCTTTTTCGATTTCTTGGCTATCGAGTTGCCCTTCATACTGGATTTCCGCCGTGCCTTTGCCCTGATCAATAATAATTTTTCTGATATTGCCAATCTTTGCAAGCTCCTGCTCGATGAGAAGTTCGCAGGAGTGACAGTGCATCCCTTCTATGTCAATGGTTATTTTTTTCATTATGAAAGAATATCACATTCAACCTACCCTGTCATTTTTCTTCGTCATTCCGGGCTTGACCCGGAATCTATAAAATAACACACTTACTCTACGACCGCATATAAAGTGTGTCATTTCTTCTTATTTAATTCCTTCCAAAAAAAGGCAATGCCTAAAAATAGAAATGCTATTAAAGCTAACCAGGTAATGGCCCCAAATAGCCCCCAACTTGCCATCATATTGCCATAATAATAACCCATCATCTTCATTTCACCCCCTTTAAATATTTACTAACTCTTTTTCTGTGTTCAATAGCAGCATTCTTCTTTGGTAGTTTTTACCTCCCCTTTGTCAAAAGTTTCTTTGCAAGCCGAGGAACAAAAACCGTATTCTTTGCCATCACGGGTGCTTTTATATTGGGTAGTTGCCAGGTCAATTTTCATCCCGCAAACCGGATCTTTTTCTCCGTCTTTGAAAAAATCTAAAATTGCCATAAATCTCACCCCCTCATTAGCTATTCAGTTTAACGCGTTTAATAATCTTTTGCCATGACGGAAAAAAACCTGGAGTATTTTGTTGATAGAACTTAAACGAATCTTTATAAAGTTTTTTCATTTCTTGATCCTCCCGGCGGGCCAATAAAAGATAACGCAGGATGAGAATTGGGGCCATGAGAAGGGTAATAATGGTCGGCCATTGGAGGAGGAAACCAATAATAATTAAAATGAATCCCAGATATTGCGGGTGGCGTAAGTAGGCATAAAGTCCGGAAGTGGCAAGGACTTGTTTCTTTGCCGCTTCATAAAGGACTTTCCAGGCATGGCTGATGAGAACTATTCCGCCAATA
>JBBTUQ010000045.1:0-2473 GCA_038063675.1 Patescibacteria group bacterium
AATCGGTGGTAAGGGTGGGAGAGACAGTGCCGGTGAGCGAATCACAGACAAGATTCTTGACAGCCAAAAGTTCCTGCTGGGCCAAAGTGTTATTATCTAACTTTTTGTAAGCTTGGGCCAGATTATAGTGGGCGTTGGGATAATCATTTTTGAGAGTGGTAGCCATAGAGAAAGCCTGACTGGCGGCGGTGTAATTTTGCAAAGAGAAAAAGATACCACCAAGATCAAGACGAAGACGGGGGTTGGTGGGGTCAAGGGTGATGGCCTGATTTTGGGAGGTGACCGCCCATTGGTCGGCGCCTTGGGCAAAGTTGATAAGAGAGCGGTAAATGGCAGAGAGATTTTCCCAGTTTCCGGCCCGGTCGGGGTTCAGAGCCACGGCGTTTCGGGATTCACGGATGGCCTGTTGGACTAACTGGACGATGGTGGCACGCTGCTGATCGGTAATGGTTTTATCAGGACCGGTAGTTTGACCGGCGAGGGCGTCAGCCAGGGCCAAATTTGTCTGGCTGTAAGCGACACGGTAAACATCGTTGTAAGGATTGAGAGCGATGGCCCGAATTTGCAGATTATAAGTGTCCGCGCCGCGATTTTGAACGGCACTGACGGCGGCCTGATTAAAAAAGATGTCCGCCAGAAAAACCCGACCGATAAGATAAAACACGGGAAGAATAATTAGAAGCGAGACGACTAAACCAACATAAGGGATTTTGGGGCTGGAAAGCAGAAGGGACTTGTTTTCCCAGGCGAGGGCAGTTATTTCCTGGGATTGGTAAAAGCTGATTAATAAACCCATGGTCAGATAAAACATAAAAAGAACGGCAAAGGGAGCCGGGAAGAGAAAGAGGATGGCAATAATGATGGCCAGAGTGAGAAGAACGGTGGTTTCCTGGGACTTGGTGAGATTGGTTTGCAGACGGGTTTTGGCAAAGCGAAAGAAACGGATTAAAAGATAGATAAAGGCGGCCAAAGCGGCCATACCGCCGGTGGTGAGAATGGTTAAGGGGTAAGAGTTGCCGGTATTAAAACGAAGATTCCAAAGGGGAGTGGCGTTGAAATCGAGAGGTTTGAAAAGAGAAAAAGCGTTGACATAGTTGGTGATACCAACTCCGAAAAGAGCAGTTTGGAGAGTTTGACCAAGGGTCCCGGTGGCAATGCGCCAAGAAGTGGCCGGGTCCAAAAGAACGGGACGGTCGACAAAAAGCTTGACGAGGGTTAAGACAAGGGTGATTATAATAGCAACGAGAGGAACGGTAATTTTTTTATGGGAAAAAATAAAGACTAAAGGGAGAAGAATGATGAGAAAAAGTTCTTGAGTGAAGAGGGAGCCGGTAAGAGAAAAAGCCGGCGAAAAGATGACCGGCAAAACGGGGGCGCGAGCGGAAATAAGAGCCAAACCCGGGGTTAGGACTTTGGCCAAAGGAGGGATGCCTCCGATAATTTTAAAAACAAATTGGGCAAAAGTAAGAAGAGAAATAAGAGTGGCGGAATAGGCAAGAACGGAAATGGCTTTTTTAATCTGAACCTCTGTTTTAAAAATATTGACGACAAGAAAATAGAGAAGAGTCAGGGGGAAGAGGGTCAAAATGACACCGGAAAGATCAAAAAGTTTGTTGGGGGTTAAAAGACTGGAAATAGTAAAAACGGCAAGCAGGCCAATGATCGGTAAGTCGAAATGGGAATTGACAAGAGTAAGTTGTTTTTTGAGAGCGCTTTTAAGGAAGAAACAAACGGTAAGAAGACCGGTGGCAAAAACGAGAAAAACTTGTTTGGGAGCCTCAAACCAGTCAGTGGTGAAGGGGAAAATGAGAATAGGCAAAAGAAAAATCGTCGCCAACAGGCCGGTATTTAAAATTTTATCCAGGACAGAAATAGCGCTGTCTTTGTTGATAGTTATTTGTTGTTCGGTTTCCATTCGATTTTATTTAAGTTTATATATTCTTTAGGGATAGAGAGAAGATATATTGATTGGTCGGTCTTGTCAAGAGAGACTTGAGCGGCAAGAACACTAGAAGGAGCAGCGGCAGTTTGACCACGGGCGAGTAAAAAGCCCAGGATTAAACCAATGATGAGAAAAGCGAGGCTGTTGTTGGGGGGAGAGGAAGGAGCAGGAACATATAATTGGTTTTTTATTTGGTTATAAGAGAGACCTTGGGATTTCAGGGATTCAATTTTGCCAAGAGTTTCAAGGGCATCGTTGGGGTAGTGACCCTCAAGGGAAGAATTGGATTTGCGGCGGATGGCGGAAGGGAGAAGACCGATTTCAGAAAGATAGGTTAAATGGGTCCGGGGGTTGCCGGAACCAAGATTAACCCCGCGGAGTTTTGCCTGGTGAATAAGATCAGAAATAGAGATTAGCTTAGACATATTTTCTTCTGGAAAGAAAAGAGTAAGGTCAAGATTAGAAGAAGATTTTGGAGTTGTCAAGACCCCAAAATGAGTTGGTCGTTTACCAGGGAAAATTTAAGGATAT
>JBBTUQ010000046.1:0-1747 GCA_038063675.1 Patescibacteria group bacterium
ACTGTTATTTTGGCATTATGGTTACCGCCTCACACATCCAAGCCTCCTGGAATGGTTTTAAATTTGTAAAAAAACACGCCACCCCTCTCGACCAAGGAGAAATTTTAAAAATAAAAAAATATTGCGTAAAAGCTATTATTGCGAACGTAGCAAAACCATCTATCTTTATTAATCCCGTTCCTTCTTATATTCAAGATATCATTTCTCATTTCCAAAACCTAAAATTTTCCGGCAAAATTATTATTGATTCCGGAAAAACTCTTGTCTCATCTATCGCTAAAGAAATTTTTACCCAACTCGGTTTAAATTTTATCCAAATCGATCCCGACCGTAATTTAAACCCCCTTCTCGAAGAATCGCGGCAGGTACTTAAAACAACAGTCATAAAAGAAAAGGCCAATTTTGGCATCATTTGGGACGGGGACGGGGATAGGGTAATTTTCGTTGACTCTGCAGGCGCCCTCATTCCTCCCACCTTTATTTTAAGTTTATTTGCTCGTTTTCAATCCCACGCGGCTTTTGACATTAGGGCCGGGCGGGCAGCTTACACTTCCGATAATCTCATCACTCCGGCCTGGGGACAGGAGCTAAAATTTGCCATGTTTGATAATCCCAAAATTACTTTCGCCGGTGAGGCCAGCGGCCACTTCATCTTTCGCGATTGGTATTGTCTTGACGATGGGCTTTATGCCGCCCTAAAGTTCATCGAGCTTGCCCAAAAAACTAATCTTGAAAAAGATCTGAAAATTTTAAAAGAAAAATATGTTGAGATTCCTGAAACTAATTTTGAAATCCAAGGCGATTCCACTCTTGTATTGAAGGAGATCGCCAATTACTATAGAAATAGAGGTGAAAGTGTTTCGTTAGTCGATGGGGTCACGGTTGAAGCCAAAGATTTTCGTTTCAATCTCAGGCCATCGCTCACCGAACCATATTTACGCTTAAATTTAGAGGCTAAAGATAGCGAGACTAGTACCAAAGTTTTCCATGATATCTATTCGAAAATTAACCGATCTTAAAGAAGTTCTTATGGACCCCGCCGCCACCGGACCGGAAGATGTCTATTATATGCTTCGTGGTAATCCCAATATTACTGTTTTAATGCCGGGAAAAATCGGTCAGGAATATACTAAAACTTTTGGCCATTATCACAAAGACGATTCTCCGGAAAAATATGAAATTTTATTGGGCGAAGGAATTTTTATGTTGCAATCCCGTCAAAACGAAACCCAAACCATAAGCTTTAAAAAGGGTGATATCATCGAAATTCCCGCTGGTTTTGGTCATTGTTTAATAAATACCGGCAGTTCTTCGGTCGTTACTATTGATAATGCCAACGCCCAAATTAATGATTACGAACCAATTCGTCAAAAACACGGTATGGCCGTATATATAATCGAAGAAAACGGCCAGCCAAAACTTGTCAAAAATCCCGCTTATGTCACCAAATAAATATCTTGTCTGGTTTAAAGAGGTTGGGAAAGAAGATGTGGCCCTTGTTGGCGGCAAAGGCGCCAATCTTGGGGAAATGAGCCAGATGGAAATCCCTGTCCCCCCGGGTTTTATTGTCACCGCCCGCGCCTATTATCACTTTCTTGACGAAAACAATCTTCGCCCCAAAATTAGAAAAGCCTTGGAAAACCTTGATGTCACCGATCCGATAAATTTGGAACGGGCCTCCAATAACGTTAAAAAAATTATTCTCCATGCCAAAGTCCCAAAGAAACTCGCCTCGGAAATAATGGGC
>JBBTUQ010000047.1:0-1002 GCA_038063675.1 Patescibacteria group bacterium
ATGACCAGCACGGCAAAACGGGTCGACTGGCGGATTTTCTGGTTGAGTTCCCGCGGGGGAAAACCCTTCTTGATTTAGGACAATTAAAATTAAACTTAGAGCAAGTTCTCGAAAAACAAGTTGATTTGGTGACCTACAAATCGATTTCTCCCTACCTTCGCGACCGAATTTTAGCCGACCAAGTGCTTTTATATGAATAAAGATCCGAAAATTTTCCTGCTTCATGTCAGAGATGCCTGCGAGGCAATCGAAAATTATATTCGTAATCTCTCTGAAAACGAATTTTACGAAAACAAAGAAAAACAAGACGCTATTGTCAGAGAATTGGAAATAATTGGAGAAGCAGTACGAAATTTACCAACAGAGTTTAAAGAAGCAAATACTCATATTCCGTGGGTGCAAATATCTTCGATGCGAAATTTTCTCATCCACGAATATTTTTCCGTAGATCTGGATTTAGTTTGGGATACCGTAAAAGAAAAAATCCCCTCGCTGAAAGAAGAGATAATAAAGTTAATCTAAAAATTTTAAATTTGCCAATTTTACGTTCGCAAGAGCTGCTCCTGCGAAGCTAAATTCTTAAAAAACGGGGGCTTGACAATCCTTAGCACTCATGGTAAAACAGTGCTAATTAATTATGCCGGAACTTTCTCTTCGCCAAAATCAGATTCTAAAAGCGGTCATTGAAGAATATATTGAGACCGCCGGTCCGGTGGGTTCCGAAAAGTTGGATAAAAAATTCTCTCTTGGTGTTTCTCCGGCGACCATCAGAAACGAAATGTCTGCCTTAACCGAGCTGGGTTTTCTCAAACAGATCCACACCTCTGCGGGCCGCACTCCCACTTCCATGGCCATGCGTTACTACGTTGATCACTTGATGAAACTCAAAGAACTCTCTGTTTCTGACGAAGTGGCCGTCAAAGAAAAGCTCTGGAACCACCGCTCTGATTTTGAAAAAACCCTGGCCGAGGCCACCCGCGAACTTGCCCGCCGCACCCGCTC
>JBBTUQ010000048.1:0-14124 GCA_038063675.1 Patescibacteria group bacterium
AGCTAAAGCTCTTGCGAAGCTAAAAATTCACGAAGTTAATTCAGGAGACCTTGTTTTTAATAAATCATCCACCGTCGGCATTTCCTGCAGTCTGGTGGTAATCAGTTGATGTTCCTCCGGTGATGCCACTACTCTCAAAGCCACATGCGAGCTTCCGGCGAAGAAAAGCCCCTCCCCCACCCCTGCCGAAAGTAATAAACTTTTTTCCCCCTGCGACAAATAAAAGACCTGTCCGATTTTATCAATTGCCGCCGGCGACTGTTTCATAAGCATTTGAATACTCGAGTTTGTGACAATCGTTTTCCCCAGATCAGTAGACAAAAAATCCTCAATATCTTGTGTGATCGTTGTCAATCCGAGAAAATATTTTCTCGCCCTCTTGGCAAACCCCCACAGAAATTCTGCGGAGTTCTGGTTCTTCATTAAGTACCACGCCTCATCAACGATTAAGATTCTTTTTTTATAATTTTTCTTAATTTGCGTCCAAATATAATCAACGATAATAAAAATTGCCAAACTTCTCATTTGGTCCTCAAGATTTTTAAAAGAGAACACTGTAAAGGGATTGTTTAGTTTTATCGTTGACTTTTGGTTAAAGATTTGCCCGAAAGACCCTTTCACAAATTTCTCCAAACGTAAAGCAATATTTTGGGCCATCGGGTTTTCCATCCCTACCAGGTTTTTATACAAATCCTCAAGAAGCGGCGGTTCATTTTTATGGGTCGCCGGATCGTAAGTAATCCCTTTTTGTTTGTAAGTTAACTCCAAAGCGTTATGAATAATGGCGTCCTCCTCTGCCGATTTTGTTTCTACCATAATTTTTAAAAGCCGGGCCAGGGTAAAGCCTATTTTTATTTGCAGTTCGTTTTCCAAATCTTCTCCATCGGAACTGGCTGATAACTCAAAAGGATTGATAAAAACACTACTTCCAAAGGAAAAAGAAATATAATCTCCTCCTACCGCTTCGGCCAAAACCCGGTATTCTTCTTCAGGGTCAATAATAATTACATCTGCCCCAAACATGAGACTTCGTAATGCCTCAAGTTTGACCAAATACGATTTTCCCGATCCGGATTTCCCCAAAACCACTTCGTTGGCATTTTCTAGGCTAAACCGGTCAAAAATCACCAGCGAGTCATTGTGTTCGTTAATCCCGTAAAGAATGCCTTCGTTGGCCGTCAATTCCGAACTGGTAAACGGAAACGTGGTCGCCAGTGACGTGGTGTCCATATTTCTGGTGATCATCAGTTTATCCAGACAAAGCGGCTGGGTTGTTTTGAAGCCGTCTTCCATCTGCAGGGTTGCCGGCTTACTAATAATTAGAAGCGACCCCAATGTTGACGAAACTTGTTTAGAAACCTGATTTAACTCTTCGACTGTCGGGCTGCTAATGGTAACGTAAAGTCCAAATTGAAAAAATCTTTCCGCCCCTTTGGCTAATTGTTCCTGTAAAGCCAAAGCGTCATCCAAAGCCACCTGCACTCCGGGATCAATCACTTTGCCTGCCTTGATGTCACTTTCGATCGTGGCTTCCATCTCTGCGATTTTTCTTTTTAAATTAGCCAAAATGTCTTTTGATTCCACGGGATAAACAAACATAGATACGTCCATACTGTGATCAAAGTTAATCAGCGGTGCCAGCCAGTTGGCGCTCACAAATCGGGGATAACCGGCAATAAATAAAGTGCGGTAGTAAGTGTCACCAACTTTAACATTATCAAAATCCACTTCAATTGCCGCCGGCGCAATCACATCTTTAACCGAAACCATTCCTGTGGCCAGAGTTGGCAGATCCATAATTAAATTTTACTCACAATCGGGGTGGTATACGACCCCACGTTTGTCATACTACTCTTGTCGACGTTTGGGTTATAAATTTCAAAGAAAACTTCCACCAGTTCCGAAGTTGTTAGTTGTTTTGCCTTTAATCCCAAACTTGCCAGCTGTCTCAAGACGTGTTCCGCCTTGGGTTTTAAAGCCGTTTTCGCCCGATCCAAAATTACCTCTTTGGGCAGTGGTAATCCTTTTTGTTTTGTCAAAAGTTTTGCCCCGGCCCCGGCTCCCAGCTCCAGCGAACTAAATGGTACTAAAATATAAAACTTCTTATCCAAAACATTATTATCTTTAACAATTTTACTAATAAACTCGCGGTATCTGGCGATTTGATTCTTAAGCAGGGGATTGATTTGGGCTTGTTCCGCCTTATCCAGCCGAGCTACATAAGAGGTGATGTCCTTTCTTTTACTTCGAATCACAATTTGGATCGGGAAGTTCAAGGAGTTTAAAAACCCCGCGTAAGCATAAATAATCGCATCTTGCTCCTGTTCTGATAAAAGCCCGAAGTTAACCGCCGCCACCTGGATAACCAAAGCTACCGACCCGTCTTTTAACAAAAGAAGATTATCGGTAATATCCTCAATCTCCAAATGATCTTGGGTAGAACCGCGAATAGCTATTTTTGAGGTATCTAGTGCCATATGGGCAGTCATTGAAAAGTATAACTAATTAATTGTATAATTGCCATATGCCCAAAAGAACCTGGCAACCAAAAAAGAAAAAGCGCCTTCGCAAGCACGGCTATATGGCCCGAACCGTTACTCACAACGGCCGCAAAGTCCTCAAACGCCGCATCTTAAAAGGCAGAAAAAAACTGACAGTGTGATCGCTAGAAAATATTTAATACCGCTGCGGAAAGAATTTTTGGAAATAAGAAACCGGGGAAGATTTTATTCTTCGGAATCACTAGCTGTCATTGTTGCCAAAAATAATTTTGCTTATTCCCGTTTTGCTTTCATTGTTGGAAAAAAAGTTTTTAATTTATCCGTCACCCGCCACCGGGTCAAACGTCTTCTTGCCGAAGCGGTTCGCAATTTAAAACTGCCGAATAATGATTATGTCTTTTTAGCGAAGAAAGATTCTGGACGCGCTACGCTTGCCAGAATGACAGATGAAATCAATAATCTTGTTCCTCATTAGGTTTTATAAAAAACATCTTTGGTTTCTTTTGGGCGGCCAGTGCCGCTTTCGTCCCACCTGTTCCCAATACACCTCTGATGCTGTTAAAAAATATGGTACAATCCGTGGACTCTTTTTGGGAATAAAAAGAATTCTTAATTGTTATGCCTGATATTTTTTTACAATCGGTTTTATTTATCTACAACACCGTTGGTTTTCAAAACCTGGGCATTGCTATTGTGGAAATCTCTGTTCTCACCAGAATTATTTTCTACCCTTTCTTAAAACAACAAACCCATTACACGAAAAAAATGTCTGAGCTCCAGCCCCATTTGAACGCCCTTAAAGACAAGCATAAAGACAACAAGCAGGTTTTTGCCCAAGCCCAAATGGCCCTTTTTAAAGAACACGGTGTCAATCCCGCCGCTGGTTGTCTGCCGGCCATTGTCCAAATCGTTATCCTTTTCGGCCTCTTCGGCGCCCTTTCCAAAATCCTCAACATGAATCTTAATACCTCTTTTTTCTTTTGGGATATGGCCAAGCCTGACGCTTATCATCTTTCCGGCCTCCCTTTTGCCGTTCCCGGCGTCCTCGTCATTCTCGCCGCCCTCACCCAATATATTCAGACAAAAATGATGCTGCCAACCCCGGCCCCAAAACCCCAAGAAAACAAAAATAAAAAGTCAGATTTTACCTCCGACTTTGCTGATGCCCAAAGCTCTATGGTTTGGATGTTTCCCCTGATGTTTTTATTTTTAGGTACCCAATGGCCCTCCGGTTTAGCTCTTTACTGGACCATCAGCAGCGTTCTTGCCATTTACCAGCAATATAAAGTTAATCATGGCCAAAACAAAAATTGAAAAAACTGTCAAAGACCACGCCGAAGAATTATTAAAACTTCTCACTCTTGAGGGAACTGTTGAGGTTGTCATCAAAGAAGAAGATACTTACCAAGTTAATATTGCCACCGGAGAATCCAATCTTTTGATCGGCTATCACGGCGAAGCTTTGTCCTCTTTTCAATTAATTCTTGGCCTCATTGTCTACAAAAAATTAGGTTCTTGGATTAGAATAGTCGTGGAGGTGGGGGATTACCGCGCCCGCCGTGAAGAACAATTAAAAGCCATGGCTCTTTCTTATGCCACGCAAGCCGTCAACACCGGTCAGGTGATTTATCTTCCTTACCTTCATCCCGCCGAAAGACGTATCATTCATCTTGCTCTTGAAGATAGCCCCCGGGTTGAGTGTTTTTCCGAAGGCGAAGGCCGCAACCGCCGTGTCATCATTAAACCAAAATAATAATTGAAAAAACTTCAGCAGATATTATTTTACTGCCTGATTCTTTTTCTCCCCACTCAATTGGGCCTCCATTTCTGGCCCTCGTGGGCTTTCATCTCCGGCCTCCGGATTGACTACTTTTCTCCCACAATATACTTCACAGACGTCCTCGTTGTTCTGTTATTTTTTTTAAATTTTCCACCTTTACCCAAGCTTCGCAAATGGCACCTGTTATTATTTATCCTGATATTTTTAAATATAAAATTTTCCATCTTGTGGCAAGTATCTTTATATAAATGGATTAAAGTCGGGGAGTTTGCTTTTCTTGCCTATTGGGTTTCAAAAAATATTTCCAAACATTTGTTTTTTGTATCTTCTATCTTGCTATCTTTCGGAGTTCTCATAGAATCTTTTTTAGTTTTTTCCCAATTTTTTCAACACAGTTCCGTCGGTGGGGTTTTTTATTTTCTCGGCGAAAGATTTTATAACTCGTCCACTCCCGGCATTGCCAAAGCCGTAATTTTCGGCCAGGAATTTCTTCGCCCCTACGGCACCTTTTCTCACCCCAATGTTATGGCCGGATTTTTAGTAACCATTTTCCCCCTGATTTTAAATCAGATCAAAAAATGTCATGACAAAAACCACTATTTTTTCTTAAAAATAATTCTAATCACCAGCTCGATTTTGGTCCCTATAATCGCCATAATGACAATTTCACGTCTCGGAATTCTTGTCATGACAGTCACTCTTTTATTTTTTTCGTTACCAAATTTATTTCCCAGAAACCCACTGGCCAACCCGAAGAAATTTTTTTTCGTCTTTTTGGTTTTATTCTTAATAGTCATCCCCTTTAGATGGCAATTAAATCAATTAGCCATAGAAAATTTTTTTAAAAATCCTTTCCTAGGAGTTGGTCTTGGAGTCTTTCCCCTTACCATCGCTAAAGGGATTTTTTTCCAACCAGCCCACAATATTTATCTTCTCCTTCTTTCCGAAACCGGCCTAATTGGTCTTAGCATGTTTTTAATTTTGATATTTAAAACATTAAAAAATTCATTGAAAATTCCCTTGATTATCATCTTGTTCCTAGGGATGTTCGACCACTATTCCCTCACCCTCCAACAAACCCAACTTCTTTTCTCTATTATTCTTGGATTGTCATGGAGTAAAATGAAAGCGTGACTCTTTCTCATAAAATCGCCTTCAATACTTTTGTCCAGATTGCCGGTAAAGCTCTTTCTACCACCCTTGGGGTTTTAATCACTATTGTTTTAACTCGGTATTTGGGTCCCGTCGGTTTTGGGACTTTTACTTTTGCCATCGTTTTCGTGACCATGTTTGGTACTTTAGCCGATTGGGGAATGACCCTCATCACTGTTCGTGAGGCCAGTAAAAATCAGAAAGACGCCAACATCATCATTGGCAACGTCCTCGTCCTCCGTTTGATATTTGCCGCTTTCGCCGCCACAGTCGCCATTTTGGTCATCAATTTTTTACCCTACCCTTCAGAACAAAAATTACTTGTCTCTATAGCCGCCGCTTTCTTATTGGCCCTCTCCATAAAAACCTCTTTTCAAATTGTCTTCATGATTAAGCTGAAGATGGAAAACTGGGCCCTCTCCGAACTCGGGGCCAACGGTCTAAGTATAATTTTAATTTTGTTTCTGGTTTCTTATCAGGCCAGTTTGCCGGCTATTATTACTGCCCTGACTATTGGCCACTTCTTTTCTGCCGCCCTGGCAATTCTTTTGGGCTGGCGGCTTTTGCCGCTAAAACTCTCTCTTTGGACCAAATATTCCCGCCACTTGCTTGTTGAGTCCGTTCCTATGGGAGCCATCTTGGTTTTGTTCACCGTCTATAACCGCTTGGATATCATTATCATTTCTCTGATAAAAGGTCCGGAAGCCGTTGGTCTCTACGGCGCAGCTTACCGCATATACGAAGTTCTCATTGTCATTGCCGCCTATTTTGCCAACAGTATTTTCCCTCTGATTTCCAACTATGCCGTCACCAACCGCGAGAAACTCCGTGAGATTTTTCGCAAATCCTACGTTGTTCTTTTCCTTCTTGGGGTGACAGTTGCTCTCATCAATTTTATTTTTGCTCCTCTGGGCATTGCCATCATTGCCGGACCAAAATTTGCCGCTTCGGTTCTTCCCCTGCAAATATTATCTTTGGCCCTGGTCGTTTCCTATTTCAACCACCTCAACGGCTATACCCTGATTGCCCTCGGCAAACAATGGACTTCTTTTTATATTGCCATTTTTGCCCTGGTGATTAATTTAATTCTTAATATTATTTTTATTCCGATTTTTTCCTACCCCGCCGCCGCTTTTATTACTTTTATCACTGAAAGTATCGTTGTCTTGCTAAGTCTGTCTATAATTCGTAAAGAAATATGAAAATTTTTTGTGACGGTGGTTCTAGAGGAAATCCCGGCCCCGCGGCCTGTGCCTTTGTGGTTTATGGTCAAAATAATCAGATCATTCACCGGGAAGGTAAATTTCTGGGAATTGCTACTAACAACGAGGCGGAATATTCCGCAGTTGTTCTTGCGCTAAGTTACCTAGGTAACTTAAGTGACTTAGGTAACTTAAGCTTTCTTCTCGATTCTCTCCTTGTTGTCAATCAACTAAATGGCTTATGGAAAGTTAAAGAGCCAAGACTTCGCGAGTTGTTGATGAAAGTCCGCGGGTTGGAAAACAACCGTAAAATTACTTACGCTCACATTCCCCGTTCTCAAAACTCCGTCGCCGACCTCCTCGTCAACGCCACCCTGGATAGGTATACTTAATATATGTCTCTGCCCAATGTTATTGCCAAAGTCGAAAAAGCCCAGAATCTCCCCGTGGCTTTAGTGATTGGCGGCGAAAGAAAAATCGGCAGCGCTCTCTGTGACATCCTTCGCTCCCAAAATTTACAAGTGGTTACTGATAATCACCCCTCACCTGATTATATTTTTCAATTGTCAAACAAAAATACCAAAAACCTTCTTGACCTTGCCGTCCGCACCCGTGCCAAGTTCTTACTGGTTACCGAAAGCCAGAATTCCGAAGCCGAAAAACTTGCCCTTGAATATGCCAAAGATTATAACCTTCGCGTAGTCATTGCCCAAATAAATCCCAACACTCTGGATTCTCCCGTTTCCCTTGCCTCCGGTCTCGCCACGTTAATGTTCCGCCCTGACACCGACGGAAAAATTTTTCCTCTGGGGTCACCGGGGTCACCAAAAATTCCTCGTCCAAATCCAAGATTCCGTTTCCCGTCCAAAATTTTTCTTGCCGTTTTGATATTGTTAATGTTAATTGTCTTTCCCGTCTTTGCCGTTGCTTCTCAGGCTTTTTTTGGCCTTCAGGCTCTGCGTACCACCAAGCACCTTTTAGTTTCCGGTCAGTTTGCCAAAGCCGCTGGCACGGCCTCATCCGCCGCTAGCTCTTTCGCCGCTGCCAAAAATGATCTCCGTAAACTTAGCGGTTTAATCCCCATCGAAGAAATCTACAAAACTCTGGATATTGCCGAGGATGCCAGTGACATTGCTTATCATCTTTCTCTTGCCGCCGGCCCGCTCGCAAAATTTTTTCTTTCCGTTGTTAATCTTAATACGGCTTTTGATATTTCTTCGGCTCTGAACGCCGTCAAGCCGGAGCTGGATCAAATCAACACCAGTCTCGATTTTCTCTCGGTCAAAATTCAGACCAGCCGCCTCAAACCCTATCTTGATTTTCTTCCTATGTCCAAAAATCTCCTGACCCTGACAAGCCACCTCCTGCCTTATATCCCGGATCTGGTGGGCGTCAATGGTCGCCGGACTTATCTGGTTCTTCTGCAAAATAATACCGAGCTTCGTCCCGGTGGGGGATTTATTGGGTCTTACGGGCTCGTGGTTTTTGACAAGGGCAAACTTATGGATTTTAAAATCTTTGACGTCTATTCTGCCGATGGCCAGCTTCGTGGCAAGGTCAATCCTCCGGATGAAATTCTTCATTATCTGGGTCAACCAAACTGGTACCTCCGTGACTCCAATTGGTCTCCCGACTTTGCTCTTTCGGCCAAACGGGCCGCTTGGTTTTTAGAAAAAGAAACCGGGGTTGTGGTTGATGGTGTCATTGGCCTTGACCTCTATTTTGTCCAAAAACTTTTAACTGCCACCGGCCCCCTGAAACTAAACGACTTCGATGATGTCATTTCTGCCGAAAACTTTTTTCAAAAAGCCGAAAGTCAGGCGGAAATTAATTTCTTTCCCGGCTCCACCCAAAAACGTGATTATCTTTCTGCCGCCGCCTCCGCTCTTTTTAATCAATTAACCGCCAATAATCCCAAAAACCCGTCTCTTCTCCTGCCGGCTATTCTCCAAAGCCTGGAAGAAAAACACCTCCAGATTTATATTGCTAATCCCAAAATCGAGCAGATTTTAGCCAGTCCTCAAACTGAAGTTCAAAATAAACTGTTTCTGGTGGAGGCCAATCTTGGTGCCAACAAAGCCAATTATTATATTAATCGTCAATTCACCGTTCAAACCGATCTTGGCAAGAGCGGGGAACTAGACACGACCCTAACCGTTACCTATCAAAATAACAGCCCCGGTGATGTCTGGCCGGCCGGCCGCTACAAAAATTATTTACGTCTTTTTGTGCCTTATGGTTCTCAACTTCTGGCCGCCAGTGTTGGTGACAATCGTGTCGCCACCGCCAGCTCCGTCTTAAACGAAAACGTCCTTCGGTCTCTTCCTTCTGATCAGTTTCTGGTCTTTCAGTCAAGCGAATCCGGCATGACTACTTTTGGAACTTTATTAGAAATCCCGGCCAACACCCGCCGGATTCTTACTTTTAAATACCGTCCCCCCCAAACCCTTGATTACCAGCAAACCTTTCTCTCTTATAATTTTGCTGTGTTAAAACAGGCCGGCACCGGCCATGATCCACTCTCGGTCATTGTCAATTTCCCTCCCTTTCTTAAAGCCCAGGACCCCCTTGTCCCCGGAGGGCAAATCCGCTACAATACCAACTTATCTAAAGATAAAACCTTCAATATCATATGGAAAAAATCACTTTAAAAGCGGTCAAAAGAAAAATTACCGGCAAAAATGTCAAAAAATTGCGGGCGCAGGGTCTGCTTCCCGTTAGCCTTTATGGCAAAGGTCTAAAATCCCAGTCTCTGGAACTTCCCGTTAAAGATTTTCTTATTGTCTACCGCCACGTCAAAGAAACCGGCCTTATTGAACTTTCCGTTGCTGACAAAATTCATCATATCCTAATTGCCAATCTCCACCTTGACCCCGTCACCCGTCTTCCCCTTCACGCCGAATTTCACGCCGTTTCCCTGACCGAGAAAATTAAAGCCCATGTCTTGATTGCTCTGATCGGGGAGTCTTCCGTCGTCAAAGACGGCACCGGCCTTTTGCTTCAAACCCTAAATGAAATCGAAGTTGAGGCTCTTCCCGCCGACCTTCCCGAAAAAATCGAAGTGGATGTGGCCGGTCTGGCTGCAGTTGGTGCCCAGGTTCTCGTTTCTGATTTAAAACTTCCTCCCAAAGTTGCGGTCTTAACTGCTAAAGAAGAAATTGTTGTCAAGGTCGTCCCCGCGGTTTCCGAAGAAGCCAAAAAAGAGGCCGAAGCCGAGGCCGCCGCTGCTGTTACTAAGGCGGCTGAAGGTGGTGAGCCTGTCGAATCCATCGAAGGACCTACTCCATCCCCCAAGACCGAGCCAGAGAAGTAGCCACCTCATTATTCGGATCGATGGCGAGCGCCATTTCTAAATATCTTTTTGCCTCATCATTTTTGTAAATTTTCCAATTCAAAATCGCCAGTTTAATATACGCATCCCGGTATCCGGGGTATTTATTTACCATTTCTTCATATTTCCCAATTTCCTGACTCACCATCTCATATTCTAAATTCCGTTTCGGTTCCTCTTTTTGAGTCCATGAATATAAATTAAAAACTAAAACTGCCGCCAGCAGTGCCCCCGCGCCCCAAATAATAAAACCAGGTGGGGTAATCCTGCGGGAATTATGCGTTAATTTCTTTCTCTTCCGTTTCTCCATATAATAATTATATTCCATCTTGACAAACCAAGTGTGTACATGTAAAGTATGTACAGTGCAGGTTAAAGCAGACCAAATTGAATTTGAATGGGACGAGGGGAACCTAGATAAGAACTATAAAAAGCACGGGGTCACACCTGAAGAAGTAGAAGAAGTATTTTTGGATGACAATTTGGGAATTGTGCCTGACATTAAACATTCCGGGTCGGAAGTTAGGCTAATTGCCTTAGGAAAAACGAAAAATGATCGAAGCTTGTTTGTAGTTTTTACCAAGAGAAAGGAAAAAATTAGAATTGTCTCAGTAAGAAGAATGCATAGAAAGGAGGTTTTAAAATATGAAAGGGCTAAAAACAATACCAAAGTTTAAATCTGAAGCGGAGGAGCGGGAATTCTGGCAGAGAGTAGATTCCACTGAATATGTTGATTATTCTAAAATGGAGCACTGGGTATTCCCAAATTTAAAATTATCAACCCAACCAATTACGATTCGTTTGCCCAAGGGGCTAATTAATGATTTTAAAATAAAAGCGAACAAGATGGATGTGCCGTATCAGGCCTTGATGAAGCAGGTCCTTTATTCCGGCTTCGCCACTCTTTAGTTCCGCGTACTTTGATGGGATTGAAGTCTGGCTAGTTAAAAAAGATGACAAAGTCATATAAAGAACCAGTCTTTTTATTTACTTCCTGTTCCCTACGTTTTGCTGCGTGGGCGGGGTGGTATTCTGCGCTTGGTGATAAAGAAAACGCCGAAAAATGGATTCACCAAGCCCATAGTGAGTGGGCAAAGGAAATTGGCGCCGGAAGACGATACCCCTTTTTGGGTAATTACAATAATGACATTTATGAAAAAATCCCACCAGAAGTCCTAAAGAAGTTAGTTAATGGTTTCTTAAAACAATTAAAGAGAGAAATAAATAAAGACTCAAGACAACAATCCCTTGCCAACCCCTCCAAAAGCGAGTAGAATTGGGCTATGGCTGGTGAAAGCGAAGGATTATCACCGCAGGGTAAAGAAAAATCTGGTGGTGTGAGTAACGCAAAAAATTTGTGGCTAGAAGAGGCAAGACAAGCGGCAAGAGATGGGGAGAACCTATCCCTTGCAGATCTTCAGGTAATGGATGAATTGGCGGCGCGAAACACTCCGCCGATTAAAGGCGGAGCCATTAGTGGACGAGGAAGTGCTAACCGTGCCCCTATTACTCCTTTTTTGATTGAACAGCGCCCCACAGTCAATACTCCTACTGGTTTTGCAGAAATGACCTTGGGGATAGTTTTTGAGCAGTTACAAAATAATCCAGGCCAAAAATTATCGCCTGAAAAAAATTTTGATTTGGGAGCGTTGATTAGCGGGTTAGACAATCTTGCTGGAGGTCCACCAATCACACTTTTTGAAGGTGCCGGAGCTAGATGGGGTGAAAGACAAATGGAATGTAAAGAGGGCCTAAAACTACTGACAAGAACATTATTAGCATTAAGAAATAGAGCAGTAGAAATTGAGACTGCCAAGGGATCGCTTGCTGTAATGGGCGTTGTTTCTCCTGAAATTCAGGCCCAGACCACAATTCAATTCACAAATCTTGAACCAGAACAACATTGGGTAATCACTCACATGGATGATGTTCTTGATTTTGTGGGTAACCCGGAGGCTCAAATTCCAGTAGTTTCAGCCTTAGACGAATGGAAAACAATTGGGGAAGCATATAATGTTGCTTATAGAGGAACAATTTCTTTCAAAGATGGTTTGACTTCCGACGCGGCCATGGCATATCTTACAACACAAATTGCAGGAAAGCTTCAAGGTGATGGTTTTACGCAGTTTCAATCTGAATGGGCGACGCAAATAGCCAGTGACTATCTGACTTGTACCCTAACGAAGTCAATGTGGGATAAAGAGAGGGCTCAAGGAACGAGCAATGCGGAAGACAGAGACATAATGCATTTCGAGTTTAAAAGAAGGGGGGATTTTGTCAAAGGGGATCCAGCAGGTCCAGATATTACGGTTGGAGCTTATTTTGCTGACGATAACCAGGGTGACCCAAGGACTTATTTTGGAGATCCGCCAAAATGGCCAGAGGAATCAAAATCGAGACAGCTAGCAGAAAAAAGACTTAGAATCTTAAGAAACAACAAAGAGAAGGTCGCTGTCTTTATATTTCATCCTGCTGATGTAACAAAAGCGGAGATTGTTGGTGACTTTTTCCGATCAGTAGGAGTTAAAGATGCTGCAGGAAACAACAGGAGATTAGCAGACTTTGGGTGGAAACAAATGCCGTTTTGGCAACTAGAGAAGACTCAGTACGCGGCATATTTTGGCTATGATTTAGCCTTTGCGGACACGATTGTAAAAACAATTAAAGAAAAAGGCCAAGACTTAAAAAAATTAGTAGATCCGGGACATTGGGAATCAATGCATAAACTAACTGGTAGAATGGTAGCATTTTGTCCGGCGTTACTTCGAATGGATCGCCCGCAACAAACGGTGACCATAGATAAATTTAGGTACAATTATGCGTTGGGAGTGTTTTGGTGTGGGTCATCAGACAATGTCCCCGATAACCCCATTAATCCGTATAAGCGAGCTTATTGGACTGAAAAACAAGTGAGGGCTGTTTTACAGGCCATGAAACAAAGCAATTATTTGAGCAGAGAATCAATGCTTAAAATTGAAGGAGAAGTTCTTCCCATGTTTGTCTATAGATATGCGAAGGAAAAGTAATGTTTACGCTATTGTTCGTCGTGGGGGTTGACTCGCTGGTGCGTTAGCACCGCTGACAGCGCCGGTAACTTTTGCCGCGCTGGCCTCCCCGCCCCCTCTCATTTTTCTAGCCACCCAACCAGGAAGTCCACCCTCCTGTTCTAATTCAGCAAAAGGTCCCCCACGCGGACGAGGTTGCCCGACTAATCCCCCTGGATATGGAGAGTAAGCCCAGCCAGCAGCTTCTCCCCACGCCATCCCGTACTTAAACGGCGGGCTCTTGAGCCACTCTTGCAACATCTCTCCGGCCTTGGGGATCATCAGTAAAACTCCCAGCCCCAAAAGTGCCATATATGCATTTGCATTTACTCCGCCCACCAGAGGGGGAACAAAATTTTGGCTTGTAGTCTCTCCCCAGGCTCCATATTTTCCCGCCACCGACGCCTGTAAAGCCTGTCCAAAAAGAAGAAGAGTGATGACCAAAGGGAAAACTGCCAAATTAGAAATCATTGTTCTTAGCCAGGTCCCAAACCCACCCATCCCCGGCACTGCCTCTCCCAGCATCGCTAGGGGGGAGAGAATCACTCCGGCTAGAATATTAATGTAGCATCCTAATAACATAAGCCATGTCTTAAACAAGGCGTACAAAATCATTACGGCAACAATCAGACCTCCAATCGCCCCGCCGGTCACTCCCAAGATTCCAGAGAAGCCAGAATTGCCCGTAAGGGTACCAATCACGTCTGCTATCGCTTCTCCAGAAGCAGTCGTTAAATTCCACCACGTACCCAGTCCTACATACCCAAATATTGTTTCCTTGGCCAAACTATTCCCATCTGGTGTAAACCCGGTGATTCCCATACCCGCAAAAATAGAAATAATTACCCCGATGGAGACGTACATCAGATCAATCATAAATCCGGCGATGGGATAAGAGAAAGTGATTAAAATTAACGATAAAAAGATTTTTGGCAAAGCTGATTGAACAGAGACTACCGTTTTGGGATCAATCTTTACCCGCAGCATGATCATCAGGCCAATAACCACAAAGATAACCGCAAAAACCAGATAGGCCAGGTTTCGCACCGCCGTCCAAATTTTTAAGACCGGTTCCAGACTATTAAAACCAATTCCTGCCGCTGCGTAGGCCGGG
>JBBTUQ010000049.1:0-1162 GCA_038063675.1 Patescibacteria group bacterium
AACCCCCCATCCGACTCCTATCAAAAAACCGGCCTCAACCCCAGATATAAATTTGCCTCTTTAGTGGTTGGCTCCTCCAACAATTTTGCCCACGCCGCTTCTATTACTATTTGTAAAAACCCCGGTCGCGAATACAACCCCTTTTTTATTTACGGCGGTGTTGGCGTAGGCAAGACCCACTTAATGCAAGCCGTTGGCAATGAGCTTTTTCACCAACATCCCCATTGGAAAATTCTCTACGTTGGCGCCGAAAACTTTATGAACGATCTTGTTTCTTCTCTTCAGAGCAAATCCATGCCCGGTTTTAAGAAAAAATACCGTGAAGTTGACATACTCTTGGTTGATGACGTCCAGTTTATCTCCGGCAAAGAATCCATGCAGGAAGAATTTTTTCATTGTTTTAATTCTCTTTTTATGGCCGAAAAACAAATTATTCTCACTTCCGACCGTCCTCCCGAAGAAATCAAAGTTCAGGACCGTCTTCAATCCCGTCTTATGGGTGGCCTCACCGCGGATATTCAGGCCCCAGATCTGGAAATGCGCATGGCCATAATCAATGAAAAGTTAAAAAGCCGCGGGCACGTTTGGAGCCCTGATATTGTTGAATATTTGGCCACTCAAAAAGTCAGCAATGTCCGGGAAATTGAAGGGGCTCTTCAAAAGATTTTAGCTCGAACCCCGCCAACGGCGGGGCCTTCGGCGGGCCAAGCCCTCTTAGATCTCCCCCTTGTCAAAAGCATTCTTAACGCCAAAAACGGCCAAAAAGAAAAACCAAGCGTTCCTGTCAGTCCCCATAAAGTTCTGTCTGCCGCTTCCAAAATTTTTGGTATCAAGCAGGCTGATATTCTTTCCGCCAAACGTGATGCCGAATTTGTCCTCCCCCGCCAGGTGACCATGTATCTTTTACGGGAAGAGCAAAAAATGAACTTTGAAGCCATCGCCCAGGTCTTAAACCGTAAAGATCACACCACAGTTATCCACGCCGTTAACAAAATCGCCGGTCTTCTGGTGAATAACTCCAACCTCCGCCAGCAAATAATGTTCATAAAACGCGAACTTTGGGGATAATTTTAAAACTTATCCACCTCACAATCTTTTTTATCCACAAACATATCCACAAATTTCCGCTACTTTTCAACAATCTAAAACCCGAACCTTACTT
>JBBTUQ010000050.1:0-2671 GCA_038063675.1 Patescibacteria group bacterium
AATTGGTTTTTTGAGGCCCAAAAAATTCTGTTCGTAACGGTAACTGGCAATATTGACAGGGCTGTAAATATTGGGATAAGTGGAAAAGCCAGGGTTGCCGTAGGCATGGAAGGCTAGTCCGTCGACTTTATTTAAGACCTCCGGCCAGACGGCTAACATGGCTTGATAATAGCTATAAGGGTTGGAGGAGGCATCTAGGCCGGCGGAAATGACAAAAAAATCGGGGTGAGTTTGGTGAAAAATATCAATGGCGCGATCCAAAACACGGGCGTATTCGGCAGGATCGACAAAGCCCCCCCATTCGGACTCGTGATTGGGCTCGTTATAGACGACAACGTAACGGTTTCTGGTGGGCCAGGGAAGTTCGTTCAGAAAATTAGCAAAATCTACCAAATCATATTCGTTGGGAGCCATCCAATGGTCATCGACGGGAAAAGAAGCAATACGAAGTATGGGGATAATTTTGTACTTGCGGGCGTCTTCCATAAATTTGGTCCACTTGGGAAGATCCCGGTCGTCGGCGCGGATGGGAATGGTGACGTACCCCCACTCCCCGCCTGACGAATTGGCAAATTCCGCGGCTTTTTCAATTTCCGGAGCGTCAAGAATATGGATGCCAAATTTGTTGTTGGGAACGGACAGAGGGTCATAGGTGGCAAGCACAGGTTTTATAGAAATGAGAAGTGTCATTGCGAGCCCAAACATAATCAGGGCGAAGCAATCTATCCTTTTAAACATCTAGGAATTATATCATTTTTACGTTCGCAAGAGCTGCTCTTGCGAAGCTAATTTTTGAAAATTCTTAAGTGAGGCCGCGGGAGGCGCGTTTGGCATCGGTTTCGTCGAGGATTTGTTTACGAAGGCGGATGGATCGAGGGGTGACTTCCACAAGTTCGTCATCCCAAATATATTCCAGAGCGTTTTCAAGGTTCATGGTTTTCGGGGCGTCGAAATGGGCATTAACTCCATCACCCTTTGACCGGTGGTTAGATAACTGTTTTTCTTTACAGACATTGAC
Source organism: Patescibacteria group bacterium (assembly GCA_038063675.1). Lineage (GTDB taxonomy): Bacteria > Patescibacteriota > Microgenomatia > JAMCZE01 > JAMCZE01 > JBBTUQ01. The sequence continues at coordinate 1,019 of JBBTUQ010000050.1, forward strand.
ACGGATATCTTCCGGACGGGAATTTTGGCCGACGATTTGGCCTTTGTAAATGTTTACTCCCGGGCCAAAAAACATGGTCCCTCGGTCTTGAATGGTCAAGAGCGAGTACAGGGCGGTGGTGCCGGTTTCGAAAGCCACAAGAGACCCTTGATTTCTCTGGGGCCAAGAGGGAAAGTCCGGGCGATACTCAAGAAACGACGTGTTGATTATACCTAGGCCTCTGGTATCAGTAATAAATTGACTGCGATAGCCGAAAAGACCGCGAGTGGGAATGACAAACTCAAAGTAGGTAATGCCGTTATCAGATTTCATATCTTTTAATTCGCCATGACGCTCACCCATTTTTTGCATAATAATGCCGGAATAGACTTCCGGGGCTTCGAGGTAGCAAGATTCGTAAGGCACTAAGCCGTCATGTTCGATAACTTGGGGTCGGGAGACTTGGAGTTCATAGCCTTCACGACGCAATCTTTCAATAAGAATGGCTAAATGCAGTTCGCCGCGGCCGGAAACCTCCCAAGTGCCGTCAGAATTAGTTTTGACTCTTAAGGCCATATCTGTTTCCAGTTCTTTGGCGAGTCTTTCCTGAATTTGTCTGGAAGTGGTAAATTTGCCTTCTTTGCCGGCAAAGGGCGAGGAGTTTATGCTAAAGGTCATTTTAACGGTGGGTTGTTCGATGTCGATAGCCGGTAACGCAATGGGGTTGTTCGGGCCAGCTATGGTATCTCCAATGTTAATATCGGGGATACCGGCGACGGCGACGATATCTCCGGCAAAAGCTTCGGGAATTTCCACTTTTTCCAAGCCTTCGAAGCCAATAAGAGAGGTAACTTTGTACTTTTTGATAAGACTTTTTCTGTTTATGTGGGCGATTTCTTGGTTGGCTCTTATCTGGCCGTTGACGATTTTTCCGGTAGCGATGCGGCCTTTATAGTTATCACCATGAATTGTGGTAACCAGAATTTGTAAAGACGCCTCTTTGTCACCTGAAGGGGCGGGGATGTGTTTTATAATCGCTTCAAAAATTGGTTCTATGTTTTTCATATCTTCCCTTGCAGGGTGCGACCCTGCAACTCCATCTTTTCCGACGGCATAGATTGTTGGAAAAAAGGCGGCTTCTTCAGAAGCTCCTAATTCGACAAAGAGGTCAAAAGTTTTTCCCAAGACGTGCTCCGGGCGAGAATCTGATTTATCGATCTTATTTATAACAACGATTATTTTTAAACCAAGGGCGAGAGCTTTTTTGAGAACAAAACGGGTTTGGGGCATAGGGCCTTCTTTGGCGTCAACTAATAGTAAGGCGCCATCGGCCATCTTTAAAACTCTTTCCACTTCCCCGCCGAAATCGGCATGACCGGGAGTGTCGATGATATTAATCTTATAATCTCCCCAATGAACCGAGGCGTTTTTGGAAAAAATAGTAATACCGCGCTCGCGTTCAAGCTCGTTGCTATCTAAAATAGTATCTTGATTAGCTTGATCTTTGTTGAGCTTAGTGTGGGATTGGCGCAGTAAAGCATCCACGAGCGTGGTTTTGCCGTGATCAACGTGAGCAATAATGGCAACATTTCTGATTTCCATGTAGCGCGTAGGAGAGTCGGACTCCTGTTAGCAGAGTGAAAATCTGCCGTCCTGCCGTTAGACGAACGCGCC
>JBBTUQ010000051.1:0-1229 GCA_038063675.1 Patescibacteria group bacterium
TTTTATCTTGGCGTCTTCTCCCCGGGCCAGTGTCACTACTTCATAGTCCGCCGCCAATATTTTTGCCAGCTCTGCCCCCAACCCTTCTGTTCCTCCGGAAATTATTGCCACCGGTTTCATAATCCTAGTTTATCACGATTCCCTCCGGCCTTCTGGGGAAATATTATATTATCTTGTTACGGAGATGGCAGTGGTACCAGCTGGTTCAACGGTCAGATCAGCTGATGGAGCAATAATAGTCACTCTTCTGTTTGTCGGATCGGTGGCACTCCCATAGATTACTTGATAACCAGTGGCATAGGTAGTACAAGAGGTAATCGGCTGGGTGTTTAGGCTAGGATCAGTGGGTAGCGACGATATATAAGTTGGCATTATAGCGGTACAGATATCAGCGTTCGCGGCTCCGTCGGAGATAGAGTAGGTTGTCCCTGCGGTTAGAGTCCCCAAATTCCCCGGCAAAGCCCCCTTATTGTCGGCTGAGTACTGGTGGATAGCATTTAACAAGGCACTGACATCGCTTCGTCTCTTGGTATTATTTGCTTGGGCAAATTGACGTCCGGGGTTAATAGCTACTAAGACGATGGTCAACAAGACTGCTAAAACACCGATAACAACCAGAAGTTCTATGAGAGTGAAACCCTTCTTCAGACCACTCATGAATAAAGCTTAATATACTTTTAAAACTCTTGTCAAGGGGCAATTTTGCGTTTGCCAGTAGTGATTACCAAATCCCAGTCCAGCCCGAGACCCGCTTGAGCGACAACTTCGTTAAAGTCCTCTTTTAGAAGAGTCATTATTTTGTCTAAAATCTGGGGAGGAATTTTTGTCGAGTAGATGATGATGGTCTTATCCCCCAAAACCGGAGCATTCCCGACGGCAACGTCTTTAAATCCCAGGGCCAAAAGTTGCTTCCGTAAATTTCCTCCCAACCCGGGAATTGCCGAACCGTTTAGTATGTTGACAGTATATTTCTCCGGGGAAAACAGGGCGGAGGGTGAAGCCAGCAAACTGGCACTGGCGGTAGAGGTTACCGAGGGAAGGGAGGGTTTCACAATATCTTTTGGAGGCGGCGGTTGATATTTTGTCCCTTGCATACTGACAGACAAAGTCCCCGCTAAAATTATTAATAGTATGAAGAAAACAACTAAAAGAATAATAACTTTCCGGTTTATTTTCCCAATTTTCCCCTCTAGTTGTTCTTTCTCAATGGTCGCAAAATTGCCCGGGAG
>JBBTUQ010000052.1:0-3755 GCA_038063675.1 Patescibacteria group bacterium
AAAACGCTCATACCATTGCCGTTTATGATTTGGGTGGAGGAACCTTTGATATTTCTATTTTGGAGCTAGGTGATGGCGTTTATGAAGTCAAAGCCACCAATGGTGATACCCACCTTGGCGGTGACGATTTTGATAAGAAAATTCTTGACTATCTTGCTGATGAATTTAAAAAAGAAAATAATGTTGATTTAAGAAAAGACCCCCAAGCCCTCCAACGTTTGCGTGAAGCCGCGGAAAAGGCCAAAATTGAGCTTTCCAGTTCCACCGAAGCGGAAATTAATCAGCCATTTATCACTCAGGGAGCTAATGGGCCACTCCATCTAACCGTGAAACTTACCCGGGCCAAGCTGGAGCAAATCGTTAGTGATCTTATTGATAAAACTATCGAGCCGGTTAAAAAGGCTCTGGCCGATGCCAAATTAACGGTCAAAGATATTGATGAAATCGTTCTTGTTGGTGGTATGACCCGCATGCCCAAGGTTGTCGAGGCAGTTACCAAATTCTTCGGCAAAGAGGCCAATAAAAGCGTTAATCCTGACGAGGTGGTCGCCATCGGCGCAGCTGTCCAGGGCGGCGTTCTTGGCGGGGAAGTCAAAGACGTCCTATTATTAGACGTCACTCCGCTCACTTTGGGGATTGAAACTCTCGGCAGTGTTTCCACTCCTCTTATCAATCGTAATACTACTATTCCCACCAGCAAATCCCAGGTTTTTTCCACCGCCGCTGATAGCCAAACCCAAGTAGAAATTAATATCTTGCAGGGAGAAAGACCCATGGCCGCCGATAATAAATCTCTGGGCCGTTTTGTCCTTGACGGTATCCCTCCCGCTCCCCGCGGTGTTCCCCAAATTGAGGTCAGTTTTGATATTGATGCCAATGGTATTTTGAATGTTAAAGCTACTGATAAAGCCACCGGCAAAGCCCAAAGCATTAAAATCACCGGTTCAACCGGCCTTTCTAAAGACGAGGTGGAAAAAATGACCAAAGAGGCCGAGGCTCATGCCGAGGAAGATAAAAAGAAAAAAGAATCCATCGACGCTAAAAATGCTGCTGATGCTTTGATCTTTACGGCCGAAAAGTCTCTCAAAGACGGGGGAGATAAAGTCCCGGCAGAAATTAAAACCGAAGTTGAAGAAAAAATTAAAGCCCTAAAAGATATTCTTGATACCGGTTCCAAAGAAGATTTGGAAACAAAAACTAAAGAATTGTCCGACTCTTTGCAAAAAATCGGCCAGGCTATGTACAAGGAAGAACCACCCAAAGAAGAGCCCGCTCCTAAAAAAGACGAACCGGTTGAAGGAGAAGTGGTTGAGTAATGGCTTCAAACGATTATTATCAAATTCTTGGTGTTTCCAAAAATGCCTCTGACGCCGAGTTAAAATCGGCCTATCGCAAAAAGGCCCTGGAATGGCACCCCGATCGCAATAAAACCTCCGGAGCCACCGAAAAATTTAAAGAAATAAACGAGGCTTACGAGGTTTTAAGCAATCCTCAAAAAAAGCAGACCTATGATCAGTTTGGCGCTGACGCTTTTAAGCAAGGCGCCCAGAGTGGACAAGGTCCGTTTTCTTATACTTACAGAACTTACGGTAGCGGCATGGATTTTAGTGACTTTTCCGATCCTTTCGAAATCTTCGAGCAGTTTTTCGGCGGAGGATTTTCCACCGGACGTTCCCGTCCTCGTCGCGCCGTCTATCAGCTTACACTGACTTTTCTAGAAGCTGCCAAAGGAGTAGAGCGGACCGTGGATATAAACGGCCGACCTTCCAAAATTAAAATCCCGGCCGGAGTTGATGAAGGGACTCGGGTTCGTTTTGGTGATTTTGACATTATTGTCTCCATTGCTTCTGACAAAGTTTTTCAACGCGAAGGACTGAATGTCGTCATCAATTTCGACCTCGATTTCGTCTCCGCAATTTTAGGGACAGAAATTTCCGTTCCCACCATCGAAGGCCCGGTAAAACTAAAAGTGCCATCCGGCGCCCAACCTGATACTGTTATCCGTCTTCGCGGCCACGGCATTCGCGACCCCCGTTACAACCGTGCCGGTGACCAATATGTCCGCCTCAAGGTTAAAGTTCCCACCAAGCTCTCCGGCGATCAAAAAAGATTACTCGAACAATACCAAGAAACTCAAAACTCCAAACCCCGCAGCGGGTGGTTCTAAAATTTAAAATCTGATCTCGCAAGAGCTGCTCCTGCGAAGCTAAATTTTGAAAACTTCTAATTCTTGCGCCCCATGTCTATAAGTGTTACAATTATCCAGGTTAGAAACGTGAGGTGGGGAAGTCCCACCTTATTTATTGATATGCCGGCCATTGTCAGATCAGAATTCGCTCTAGCTTTAAACCAGGTTTGTTCCGAACGCGGGATTGATCCGGAGGTGGTTCTTGAAACCATCCGCCAGGCTATTTTAATGGCTTACAAAAAAGATCGCTTTCTCTCCAGTGGAGAGAATATTGATCCCTTGAATTATTTAACTGATCTGGATCCTGTCACCGGTGAATTTCTTGTTTTTGAAAAACTCCCCGACGGTTCCAAGGGCAAAGATATTACTCCTCCCGACTTTGGCCGCATTGCCGCCCAAACTGCCAAACAAGTTATTATTCAAAGAATTCGCGAGGCCGAAAAGAAAGCGGTTATTGATGACTTCACCACCCGCATCGGGACCGTTACTAGTGGCACCATTCTTCGTTCCGACGGCCCAAATTGGATTATAGACATCAACAAAGCCGAGGCGGTCATGCCTCCCCTAGAACAAACCTCTTCCGAGCGTTATGCCCCAAATCAACGCCTTACTGTTTACATCAAAGAAATTCGTGAAGGCGCCCGTGGTAGTGAAATTATTGTCTCCCGCGCCAGCGAAGGTCTGATCAAGGGTCTTTTTAAACGGGAAGTTCCCGAAGTCCAAAATGAAGCGGTGGAAATTACGGAAATGGCCAGAGAAGCCGGCGGCCGTACCAAACTGGCCGTCACTTCAAAACAATCCGGCGTTGATCCGGTTGGCGCCTGTGTTGGCCAAAAAGGTGTCCGTGTTCAAGCGGTTATTGCCGACCTTGGCGGCACGGAAAAAGTTGACATTATCCAGTACGACGAAAATCCCGTGACTTTTATTGCCCGGGCCCTGGCTCCGGCTAAAGACATTGAAGTTATTCTTGATGAAAAAAATAAATCCGCCATTGCCATTGTCCCCGATGATCAGCAATCTTTAGCTATCGGCAGAGATGGGCAAAATGTCCGTCTGGCCGCCAAACTTACTAAATGGAAAATTGATATCAAAGGCAAAAGCCAATATCAGGCCGACAAAATTACGGAAGAACCAAAAGTCAAAAAGGTCAAAAAAGCCAAAAAAGAAAAAGTTGAAGAATAAATGTTTCAAAAAGAAATTTTACGACCCCCGATTGTGGCCATTCTCGGTCACGTTGATCATGGTAAAACCACCCTTCTTGATGCCATAAGAAAAACTGACATTGCCGCCCGCGAACACGGCGGCATCACCCAGTCTATCGGTGCTTATCAGACAGATGGTATTACTTTCATTGACACTCCGGGCCACGAGGCCTTTTTAGCCATGCGTTCCCGTGGTGCTCAGGCCGCCGATGTTGCTATTTTGGTAGTGGCGGCCAACGATTCGGTTATGCCCCAAACGGTTGAATCCATAAAAATAATCCAAGATGCAAAAATTCCCTTCATAGTTGCCATAAATAAAATCGATCTTCCCGAAGCTAATATTGACAAAGTCATCCAGGATCTTC
>JBBTUQ010000053.1:0-9388 GCA_038063675.1 Patescibacteria group bacterium
AGACAAATTAGATAAAACATTGACGGTTTTGGATTTTCCTGGGGAATTGTATGTGGAGACAGCTTTTGGGTACGGCAAATATTTTTTGGGTAAAGTGTGGGAAGTGGGGGAGTTGGATAAACGGGGAGGAAAAGTGCTGGCGGCAACAATTGGAGATTTGGCAGGGGTGCCGGTGGATGGGTATATTAGAATGAGGGATTTGGGGGAATTGAGGGATGTGGGGGGGATTATTAAGACGGATTTGTCAGTTTTTGATTTGGGGAGATTGGGGTGGGAAGCGATAAAAGTACGGACAGACAAGATCAAGACGATTGATATTGCAAAACTGGGAGTAACTGATGACTTGCTTTTGGCAGACGGAGGCAAGGCCCGGGCTTTGGATTTTCTTCGTCTTGATTATTTCCTGCAGGGAGAATTTTTGGAACGGGATCTTCGGGAGGAAAATCTTAAGATTGAGGTGTTAAATACGGGAGGAGAATTGGGGCTGGGGACGGCGGCCGCGAGGGTTTTGGAAGCGGTGGGAATAGATGTGGTGAACGTAGGAAACAGCGACCTGGGAGTGAAGGAATGTGAAGTCAGAGTGATAAATAAGTATGAACATTCGAAGACGGTGAAGCGAATAGCCGGGGTTTTCAGGTGTAAAATTTTGTCAAAAGAAGAGGGGAGGGCGGATGTTACGCTCCTTCTTCGGGCTCTTCATCCTGGTGAATAGCAATAGACTTGGAGACCGAGGCTTCTTCGTCGTCTTCGTGCTGATGTTCTGTCGGTTCTTCGAGGTGGCGGTAGGTTGTGTCTGACTTGGGAGAAAATGAAGAGAGGGCGTGATACCGTTTACAACGAGAGAGTTCGCGAATAAAGATTGTGAGGTTTTGAGAATCGACGGATTTTATAAAAGCTTCGTAACAGTTGCCGTTTTTAATAAGAGTATAAAGGCGTTTACCAATATCATCGGGAAGAGCGCCAAGATACCGATTATCAACAGAGACGTGGACAGAATGATGCCTGGGGCTTAAACAAACAATTTGGGCGCATTCTAAAGTGGCGAGAATTTTCGGCGGGGCCAGATTCACAAGATTTAGGGTTTGGGTTTTGCCGGGCTCTTCGATGAAGGTCGTAGGAGTGGGGGAATTGGGGGTTTTGTGGGATATGGGGGATTTGGAGAGAAGGCGGGATTTGAGTTTTTGGGCGATTTGGTTGTAAGGGTCGATTTTTAAGGCAATATTTAAAGTATTTTTGGCAAGGGTTTTTTTACCTAATTCAATATAGGCCCGGGTTAGGCGGTTTAGAGAAGCAATGTCTTTTTTGTTTTTTTTGAGGATTTTTAAATTGAGAGTGACAGCTTCGGGCCAATTACCACAAAGGGCGGCACGGATGGCAGCATTTTCCAAACCTTCCATTAAGGCGGTATTGTAATTTATCCATTGCGAAAGTCAAGGGTCGAGGAGTAGAATTTGGGTATGTCCGGGCATTCGAAGTGGTCAACGATAAAACGCCAGAAAGGGGTGAACGATCAAAAGAGGGGAGTAATATTTACGAAGCTGGCCAATGCGATTAGTGTGGCGGTGCGCCAAGATCATGGTGTCCAGTTGGCGATCGACAAAGCTAAGGCGGCCAATATGCCTAAAGATAATATCCAAAGAGCCATTGATAAGGGAGCGGGCCGCGTCAGCGGAGCCGAGCTTGTCGAGGCTTTATTCGAAGGTTTTGGGCCAAGCGGAGTAGCCATAATTGCAGAGGCGATCACGGATAATTCGGCCAGGACAGCGGCGGAGATTCGTAATGTTTTCAATAAAAATGGTGGTCATTTGGCTAACCCCGGGGCGGTTTCCTACATGTTTACGAGAGCAGGGGAAATAGAAAATGAAACCTTTGAAAAAGCCCTGGAAGTGGGAGCGTTGGATTTTGAAGACGGCACTCTTTATACCAAACCGGAAGACTTGCATAAAATTAGCGAAGTTTTAGGTAAAATCGGCAGTTTGATTTTTAAACCGAATAAAGAGACAATGATAAATGTGACTGACCCGAATGTCTCTGCAAAAATCCAAAATCTTCTAACAGCCCTGGATGATTTAGACGATGTGCAAAACGTATATTGTAATGCGAATTTCGTATGAATGAAACTTTTGAAGAGTCGTGGAAGAAACAAGAGGAAGCAATTAAGCCTTCAGATTTAAGAAGTCGGATGGATGAAGACTATAAAAATAAAAACAATAAAAGACTTCCCAAGCATAAAGAGCCAGGGCAGAAAGTAGCTTTTGATTTGCTGGCCAGAACAGATGGGGTAGCAGAGGCAATAAGAGTATTTGGACCCAGGGAGGAACTTTCTGATTAGATCTGGTAAGATTACCCCATGCTAATTTTGGGGATTGATCCGGGGACGGCCAAATTGGGGTATGGATTGATTGAGGGATTTGAGGGAAGTGAGGGATGTGGCAGGATTAAGTATATTGCGGCGGGGTGTTTGGAGACGAAAATGGAAACGCCGATGCATGAGAGGCTGTGGTTTCTTTTTCAGGAAATCGGCAAGATTTTGGAAAAATATAAACCGGATGTTTTGGCTATTGAAAGCTTGTTTTTTGGAATTAATGCCAAAACCGGCATGGCCGTGGGGCAGGCAAGAGGGGTGATATTGGCGGCAGCGGGGAAATATAAAATACCGACAGTGGCCGAGTATCAGGGGCTTTCGGTTAAGTTTACTCTAACAGGCTTTGGGCGAAGCGATAAAAAACAGGTCCAAGAGGCGGTAAGGAAACATCTAAAGATGAAGAAGATCGTTAAGCCGGATGACGCGGCGGATGGGTTGGCAATTGCCATTACCCATTATATAAAGGCATGTCAAAAAGACAAAAATTCGCGATAGCGACCATAATTTTGGTCTTGGGGATTGTGGCCATACGCTACCCCTTTTTACAGTGGCGGTTTAGAATTTTAGTTTTTGGACTTGTTTCCTGGCTGATTTCCGTTTGGGCGGTTTATGACCGGGACTTTTCCGGAATCGAGTGGGGGACTTTGACGATCTTGCCGGCGGCTTTTGCCATAGGAGCGGCGATGGTTTTTCCCTTGCTTCCCGCTAACTTCGACAGTTTTCTGATATGGCCCATATCATACGATACGGGAATGATTTTGGCTTTGGGGGTAAAAATGATTTTCTTACTTTTTTTCTCGATGGGGTATTACGCCGTTTTGCTAACGGAGAATATTTATAACGTGGCGGCGATTCGGACGATTCAGCTTCTGCGGGCGGCTCACTCCGTGGGATTTATGATGGCTCTTTTTTCTTCGGTGTGTTTTTACATTGTTTTGGCCTCATTTCATCTGGGAAGCCTGGCTAATTTTTTTAGCGTGGTGGTAATTTCCTGGGTTCTCATTTTCCCTACGGTTTGGGCGGTTAACCTCCCCGAAAAATCTTTTGTCAAGGAGCGAAACCTAACTTTTTTTGCGGGGTTGATTCTTGGGGAGATAGCCTGGGTGCTTTCTTTTTGGCCATTGCCATCGGTGGTTTTCGCATTGTTTTTAGGGGTGATTTTTTACATTCTGGTGGGAATCAGCCAATATTTTTTGTCGGAAAGACTTTTTGGGACCACAGTTAAAGAATTTATTATTGTTTCTTCGATTGTTTTTCTTCTAATAATTTTTACCACGAACTGGAGGGGATAGGGAAGTAGCAGGCCTATAGTTTGAGTGCTTAGGTGAAAAGGGTTGGGGACAAGTTTTCACGATCAGACTGCATCATTGGTGCGTGAATTATAGTATGTTGGGCACAAAAACGAAAGTTTAGATTGTATCGGGGCCCTAAATCGGAGTTTGGTCGAAAAAAACCCGAAAGGACTAAAGAGCGATTGTCAGGGTGATAGGGAATGTAAGGAATGTAAGGGATGTAGGGGGTGTAAGGGGTGTGTGGGTGGTGTAAACATAAGAAAGAAGAGACTGCCCTTCTCCGGATGGGGAAGCTCGATGCCTAATGTCGTAAATTGTTTCTTTTACGACCCGTCTCTTCGAGCCGGGGGGAGAGGCGGTCTTTGGGCCCTTTAGACAATGGGACGATAATTGTTATAATGATTATAAAGGCCATAGATAATTTGATGATTAATTCTCTGGTTCGGTCACCAGGCGCTAAATCCCCTACTATAGGGTTGGCAGGGTATATCATTGATTTTCTGGAATATTGTGAGTTGGAGCGGAATCTGTCACCGCTGACGGTAAAGATGTATGGGTATTACCTGGGAAGATTCGTGGGGTTTATGGGGGGAATGAGGGGTTTGGGGGATGTGAATGAGGATAAAATAAGAGAATATAGATTGTTTTTGAGTAGGTATGAGAATCCGGTGAAGGGGCCGCTGGCGAAGTCGACGCAGAATTATTTTTTGATCGCTTTGAGAGCGTTTTTAAGATTTTTAAATAAAAAAGGGATAAAGACTATGGCTCCGGATCAAATAGAATTGGGAAAGACGCGGGATCGCAATATTAAATTTTTGAGAAAAGAAGACCTGGACAGGTTGATTATAGCGCCGGATACATCGACGGATTTGGGGTTGCGGGACCGGGCAATATTGGAACTACTTTTTTCCACGGGGCTACGAGTATCGGAACTGACAAAGCTTGATCGGGATAAAATAAATCTGGAAACCAAAGAATTTGGGGTAATTGGCAAAGGGGGTAAGGGTCGGGTGGTGTTTCTATCTCCGGCTGCCGCCGAGAGCCTTGCCAGGTACCTTACAACGCGTCGGGATCAGGCACGAGCTTTGTTTATTCGTTACTCGGGAAAATCTGATGGAGATATGCGGTTAACCCCCCGGTCGGTGGAAAGAATGGTGGATAAGTATGTAAAGAAGGCAAAGTTGCCGGTGGCGGCGACACCGCATACTTTAAGACATAGCTTTGCGACAGATTTGTTGATGAACGGGGCGGATCTGCGTAGCGTGCAGGAAATGCTGGGGCACAAGAATGTGGCGACGACACAGATATATACGCATGTGACTAACGCCAAGCTTCGGGAGGTGCATGAGAAGTATCATGGAAAGTAATGAGGGGTTTGGGGGAATTGAGGGATATGGGAGGTTAATTACAGGTTACGGATTTTTTGAAGCCGGCGGCGAGGGCGTCTTTTTCGGTGCAAAACCAGGATTCGCCGTAGGCGGTATTGAGAATAACTTCGTTATAGTGTTGGCAATTTGGGAGGTGATAAAACTTTTGGCCGGTGCCGGCATCGATGTTGGCCTTGATGGGACATGAGGGGTTTGGGGGAGTTGGGGGATTTGAGGGGCTGGGATAGACACATAAGGACCAAAGACCAAGATTATTATTTTTGGCCTCATGATAGGCGGCGGTGAGAAGGTCGCGTTGGGAATTCTTTTTATAATCAGGGTTGGCCCAGCCGGCCAACAGCATTTCTTGGTTGACAAAAGTTTTTCCCTGAGAGACCAGAGCCATGGTGCGGCCAAAGTCGTCAAGAATCCCCTCTTTTAGAACAGAATTGCCCTGGCAACGACTTATCTTCCCGGTCCGTTTCCGGACGAGTATTGTGGGCGCTGAGTCGTTTCACTTCCGAGTTCGGGATGGGATCGGGTGGGGCCAACTCGCTCTGGTCACCAGGGCAATTTTGTTCTTCCAAAAGTGAATAGAAGGTCTTTTTTATAGTCTAGAAATATCTACATCGACCGATTAGTACAGCTTAGCTAAAATCCTTACGGATCTTACACTTGCTGCCTATCAACCCCGTAGTCTACGGGGGGTCTAGTGGGGAATTTTAATCTTAGGGTGGGCTTGGCGCTTAGATGCTTTCAGCGCTTATCCCTTCCGAATGTAGCTACCCAGCGGTGCCCCTGACGGGACAACTGGCACACCAGGGATTCGTTCCTCCAGGTCCTCTCGTCAAATCGTCATTTGTTACCAAATGTTTAGACTATACCTTGTCCGACGTCACGTCGGACCTTGCGTTATTATAGTTGTGTTTCAAACTATCTCTCCCGATGTTACATCGGGATCAGTCGTTACGGGGGTATGTGACATTAAAAATTTTTTAACATATTTTGCAGTATATCGTTTCTTGGTGGTAATGTAATTTAATCGAGAAATTTTATCAGAAAGCTCGGCGATTTTTATTAAATCGATTTTACCTTCTTTTAAAACTTTGATTACTTCGAGTATGATTATGACCTGTTTTTTCTTAAACAGAATATATGGTTGCAACGTTTTTAGTATTTTTTCTGTTGCTCGCCAACCCTCTATTTTCAATTCAGTAATAGAATCGTTTCTCTGGTAAAGATAACCAATTTTTAATTGATCTTTTATCCATTGAAGCTCTTTCTCTTTTCCCCACTTTTGGGCAAAAGAAATTACTGTCTTTACTCGTAAGGTATTCTTTCGAGGTTGTAATTGAACTCGAATACTACCATCACCATCAAGGAAACCCGCAATATATGCTGCTGTTGTTTTTGTCATTAACCTTCCCTCGGTATGGTCCTGTAGTTTCATAATATTTTGGACCCATTTTTAATCTACAGGATTCCACCGATTTTAGCAAGTTTGTTCATCCCGATGTTGCCATCGGGAGCAGCAAAAATCTACTGTGGAGAACTCCCTTCAAAATTCCTACGGTCTTGCCGGATAGAGTCCGAACTGTCTTACGACGTTCTGAACCCAGCTCGCGTACCCTTTTAACCGGCGAACAGCCGGACCCTTGGGACCTGCTCCAGCCCCAGGATAGGATGAGCCGACATCGAGGTGCCAAACCACGCCGTCGCTGTGGACGCTTGGGCGAGATCAGCCTGTTCACGATATCTTTGTAAAAAATATTTTGACCAAAAATTTCTTTTTGGCGTTGACTATATCTTCCCCTGCTTCATGACGAAACAAGAGTACGGCGTATTATGAAGTTGAAATAAAGCTCTCTCCATAAATCCCATTAAGGGAATAAGTCGATACGGGGTTATGTTTTTAAAAATTTTAAAAACAAACTTCCCACGGTATTGCACAATTATATACCTCGTAGGGGGAAAAGACTTTTCTCAAACCCCCATATATAAAAGGTTTCACCGTTATTAGCCGTAAAGGACACAGATTGTATCCCCGGGGTAGCTTTTATCCGTTAAGCCCCGCCCTTACCGATAAGTGGCGGGGGATCACTAACACCTACTTTCGTATCTGCTCGGCTTGTAGGCCTCGCAGTCAAGCACGCTTTTGGGTTTGCCCTATCGCTTCGATTTCCATCCGAAGCTAGCGTACCTTTGTACGACTCCGTTACAATTTAGGCAATGTTGTTAAGAAAACTGTCCATTTTGTACTTGAAAGATTTAACTATAAACGGAGAGATTATAGTATTTAATCTTTCGTATGATGAGGCGCGGATATAAATTTCTGTACCATCATTTTGTTTGCGTGGAATTGCTTCAAGGTCAAATTTATTTTTTAAAACTTGACACAGCAAAGTAATTTCCCCGGTTTTAAAATTATGGGTACAAAATAATTTTCCCTTGCACTCTCTCGATTTATATGATCCGTCATCCATAAACCAAACAGCTAAACCAATATTGGTAAGAAGTTTTTCTATGTTTTGCGGAACAATTTTTGCTTTATCTTTATAAAACAAGTTTCGATAAAATAATAATTCGGGCAAACTCAAAGTTGTAAAGCCAATGCGATCAAAATTCTGACCAAATCCTTTAACGGATCTGGTTCGCGGTTGCATTCTTACCAAATTTTTAAATAATTGGTAAAGAAATTCCACGTAATCAGAATTTTTGACGCAGTGCTCGACTTTAAGTCGTGCCGATTTTTTATTTGGTGCAAGTTCTATATGTCCGTCTCCTAAAAGTAAACCAATAAGAACCTTTTTCTGTTTTGCAGAAAGTTTTAAGGTTCTTTTGTAAACTTCAAGAAGTTTTTGCCTCATTTGGACTTTTCTATCCGGGCATTTCTGCCGGATTCCCGCACCTCGCGGCGGGGTTCAGACTATATCATACTCCGATTTTGCATCGGAGTCTGGCGTATAGTCGTTGAGGGGATTATGGTTATGAATTGATACGCTCACGTATTTTCTTTTCGATCTCTTCTTTACTAATCATAACTTTTAATCTTCCCTGCTGATTAACTGCAGTGGCAGATTTTTACTATGCCATGATTATAGCACAGTACCGCCACATTCTCAGTAGTTCCAGCATATAGCCAGTTTGCAAAAGGGATTACTCCCTAATGGACCCTACATTTGAGTCAACCTCCCCAGTTAAACTGCCCGCCAGGCAATGTCTCCACGCCCGAATTTTTGACGGGCGGGATTAGTCTCCTTTTTCCCAAAGAGTGGTCTTTCATTAGTGCCCGAAGGCTCCCACCTATGGCTAAACAATTAAGAAAAATTTGACAATGCCAAGTTGCAGTAAAGCTCCACGGGGTCTTTTTGTCCTGGCAAGACTAGGCCGCATCTTCACAGCCATTTCAATTTCGCCGGATCTCTGGCTAAGACAGTTACTAAGTCATTCTACCTTTCGTGCGGGTCGGAACTTACCCGACAAGGAACTTCGCTCATCTTCAATTTCCTTTTGAAGTTTGGACTATATCTTGTCTTTTCGACCTTGACGTATAGTCTCTGAGGATTCTCGATTATCAAAACGCTCACAAAATTTTTCAAATTGCTCACGTTTCGAGGTGCGAAATTGATATTTTTGAAAAAAGGGAATGATTTTATTTTTTAAATCATCTTGCCTTCTGACGCAATACCTTAAAAGATTGTAGTTATGATTGTCATAACGACGGTTTATATAGATGTTTCCACAACCAAAATAATTTTTGATTGCTTCTAATGCGCTTTTACTTCGCTCGCCTTGAGTAACTACAAACTCAAAAAGAGTTTGGTAATTACTTCGGGTGGTTCGATTTTTAAAAGTACTTACCGAAAAACATCCTTCGCCATCGACAAATCCTACAATCCACCATGGATCGAGCCTTTCCTGCTGATTGTCCAAACTGGGAACATTGTCACTATGTGTAATTTTTACCATAGTAGTTCCAGTATAAAAGAGTTTCCAGCATTTAGTCAAGTTTTACTATGGCAGCGGACCCACTTGGGTCTACCATAGAACAGTTATAGTTACTGCTGCCGTTCACTAGGACTTTGATTCCCAGCTCAAATCTTGCGACTATCACCGGGAATTTTAATCGACTAGCACTGGGCAGGTGTCAGCCCGTATACGTTGCCTTTCGGCTTTGCACGGACCTGTGTTTTAGTTAAACAGTTGCTTAGTAAACTTTAGGTGCCCCCCGTACCAGACGGTACAGGGACGGTATCTCCCTAGGTTACACCGAGCTTTTTTGCCGAGTTCCTTAGCCAAAGTTCATCCGAAAGCCTTGGTATACTCTACCAACCCACCAGAGTCGGTTTGCGGTACGGTAAAAA
>JBBTUQ010000054.1:0-9281 GCA_038063675.1 Patescibacteria group bacterium
TCCGGAGCGCCAAGATTTATCAGATGCCGGAGGCGGTTGTTGCGGTTGATAACTCTCCGGTAAAGGTCATTTAAATCAGAGGTGGCAAAACGGCCGCCGGACAGTTGCACCATCGGCCGAAGATCCGGGGGAAGAACCGGTAAAATTTTAATTATCATCCAGTCGGGGTGAATGGCACTTCGGCGCATACCATCGACCAATCTTAGTCTTTTTGTGGCCTTAAGATATCTAGCCCCCGTCGCCTTTACCATTTCCTCACGGAGTTCTGCCGTCAGTTTATCTAAATCCAACGAATGAAGCACCTCCAGAAGGGCTTCGGCGCCCATGCCAACCCGGATAAAATCCCCGGCTTCATACTCGAGTAGCTTGAGATACTCTTCTTCGCTAAGTTGTGAGTGAAGATGAATTCCTTTAACCAGTTCGGCCAGGGTTTTATAAATCTCATCGAGTTGATTTAATTCGATGGCTCTTTGGTCATTCAGTCGGGCCATATGCTGTTTACTGGCAATCTCTATTTCTGAAATCGCCAAATCCTGTTTCTCTTCCCCTTTTATTTTTGTTTTTATATCCGAAATTTTTTCTTTGGTCTCCTTGCCCTCGGTCGCAATTCTTTCATCATAATCTTTAATCATCAGATCCCGGCGTTCTTCCATGGTAACCTTAAGATTTTTTAAGACTTTTTCTTTTTCGTTTTCTTTAACATCAAGAACCAAATAAGAGGCAAAATAGATGACGTTTTCCAGTTGTTTGGGAGGAATATCTAATAAAAGAGAAATTTTTGATGGTGCTCCCTTAAAATACCAGACATGGGCGCAGGGAACTGCTAAAGTGATATGTCCCATTCGTTCGCGGCGAACCTTAGACTGTGTCACCTCAACTCCGCACTTGTCACAGATAATCCCGCGGTAGCGAATCCGCTTGTATTTACCACAGTAACATTCCCAATCTTTGGTCGGGCCAAAAATATTTTCGCTGAAAAGGCCGTCTTTTTCCGGTTTTAGAGTTCGGTAATTAATGGTTTCCGGCTTGGTAACTTCGCCATGAGAAAGCGCGGAGATCGTTTCCGGAGAGGCTAGGGTCAATTTCAAACCCTTAAAGTCCACAATATTAAAACTATCGCTATTTTTATTCATTGGTTTTTACCTCCTCAACTCCCATTGGTCCTTCGGCCACGGTCACCATTTCCAGTTCTTTCTCTAGTTCTTTGGCCTCTTTCAGCACTTTTTCCTCTGCCGGCAGAGCTTGGGGAGAAGTGATAATCCCCGTCGGGACCACATTCAAGGATAAACTCTGTAATTCTTTTACCAGAACTTTAAAAGATTCCGGAACTGTGGATTGGACAATGTCCGTCCCTTTGACAATGGCTTCAAAGGCTTTTGACCTGCCAATTATATCATCTGACTTTACTGTCAACATCTCCTGCAGAGTATAGGCGGCACGGTGAGCTTCCAGAGCCCAAACTTCCATTTCTCCCAAACGCTGACCGCCCATGCGGGCCTTACCCCCAAGCGGCTGTTGGGTCACTAAAGAATATGGTCCGGTGGAGCGGGCATGGATTTTATCCTCAACCATGTGATGGAGTTTGAGAATATAGGCGGTGCCAACTACCACCTGCTGATCAAATGGCAGACCAGTCCGCCCGTCATAGACTGTCATTTTCCCGTTTACCGGCAGGTCGGCTTTCTTTAGGGTATTAATCAGATAATCTTCGGAAATAGGTTCGAAAACCGGAATGGCTACGGTTTGTCCGAGTTTTTTCAAAGCCCAACCAAGATGAGCTTCCAGAAGTTGGCCCAAGTTCATACGGGCCAGAACGGAAAGGGGAAAGATTATAATGTCAATTTGACTCCCGTCGGGCAAATACGGCATATCCGCTGCAGACACAATTTTGGAAATAACCCCTTTGTTGCCGTGCCGCCCTTTTAATTTATCCCCCACATCCACCTTGCGTAGTTCGGCGACTTTAACTTTGATAAGCTTGCTGGTCCCCGGCGGCAGCTCATCACCGGCCTCTTTAGATAAAATTTGCACTTCAATAACCGTGCCCCGTTCCCCGTGCGGCATCCGCAGGGAAGTATCCCGGACCTCCCGGGCCTTTTCGCCAAAGATGGCCCGAAGAAGACGCTCTTCAGCGCTAAGCTCTGTTTCACCTTTTGGCTGAATTTTGCCCACTAAAATATCATTGGGATTAACGTTGATTCCGATGGTCACAATTCCTTGCTCGTCAAGATTGGCCAAATCGGCTTCGCCAACGTTGGGAATATCCCGGGTAATTTCTTCGGGACCCAATTTAGTATCCACCACCTCAGCCAGATATTCTTCCACATGGATGGAAGTCAGGGTGTCATCCCTGACCAAACGGTCGGAAATAATAATGGCATCTTCATAGCCATAACCGTCATAATGCATGTAACCAATCGTCAGGTTGGTTCCGAGAGATAATTCTCCGCCCACCGTCGAAGGACCGTCAATCAAAAGGTCGCCTTTTTTGACATGGTCACCGGTGTTAACCGTGACTTTTTGGTTATAGCAAGTGCCGTTGGGATTGGTGCGCTTAAATTTTGTGACCAAATAGGTTTTTTTCTCTTTGTCCGTCTCCACGACCACTTTTGTAGCGTCAGCATATTCCACTATTCCCGGTTCATCCGCAAAAATCACCCAGCCCATCGCTTTCGCCACCTCCCGTTCCATGCCGGTGCCAACCACCGGACGTTCCGGCGAAACCAAAGGCACCGCTTGCGCCTGCATGTTGGCGGCCATAAGGGCCCGAATACCGTCATCATGGGCCAGAAAGGGAATAAGAGATGCGGCGGTACCCACAATCTCTTGGGGAACAAGATCAATAAAATCAGCTTCTAAAACCGGAACTTCAAGAAACTCGCCTTTGTAGCGAACCGGGACCCGGTCCTCGGTCAGAAACCCCCCCTTATCCATCGCCACTCCCAAATGAGTAATTTTATAATTTCGTTCGTCATCTGCCGGCAAATAAACTATTTCTTCACCAATTTTAACCAGGCCGTTTTTGGTTTTGATGAGCCGGCGGTACGGGGCAAGCAAAAAACCGTATTCGTCAATTTTAGCATAAAGCGAGAGGTAGGTGACCAGACCGATGTTTGGCCCTTCGGGGCTTTTGACCGGACAGATACGGCCGTATTGGCTGGAATTAATATCCCGGATGGAAAAACTGGCCCGTTCCCGGGAAATACCGCCGGTGCCCATGACTGAAAGTTTGCGCAAATTATCCACTTCCGAAAGAAGATTGGTCTGGTCTAAAATTGAAGACAACTGGCTGGTCCGGAAAAATTCGTTGGTGGCGGCAATAACCGGACGGGCATTGACGACTTGGTTGGGGAATGACTTAAGTTTGATATCCAGCATGGACATTCGTTCTTTGACCGCTCTTTCCAGCCGGAGAAGACCAACCCGGAAAGCAGCCTGGCCCACCAATTCCCCAACTCGGCGGACACGGCGGTTGGCCAGATGATCAATATCATCAATTTCCCCCTGCCCGTTTTGGAGCTGGATAAGATATCTCACCGTGGCCACAATATCATTGCGGCTTAAAACCCAATTGTTTTCCCCATTTTCAACATTCAGGCCCAGACGTTTGTTGATCTTATAACGGCCGACTTTCCCCAGAGAATAACGACGGAGGTTAAAGAAAAGATTTTTTATATACTCCTGGGCAGTTTCCAGGACAACGGGCTCTCCGGGACGCATTTTCTTGTAGATCTCCATGGCCGCTTCGGCGGAACCGTGAGTGTTGTCTTTTTTAAGAGTGCCCTCAATAAAAGAAACGCTGTTTTGGTTATCAATGTCAGCAAAAGTTTTGTAGATTTCCTCATCACTGCCAAGCCCCAGAGCCCGAAGAAAAGTGGTGATAGGAAATTTCCGCCGGCGGTCAATACGAACAAAAAGGGCATTGCCGCGGCTGATATTAAATTCCAGCCAGCTGCCCCGCAGGGGGCGAACCTCGGCAAAATAAAGAGTGCGCCCCGTGACCGGATCAATATCCCCCAGAAAATAGACGCCGGGAGAACGAACCAGCTGATTAATGACACACCGTTCAATACCGTTGATCACGAAAGTTCCCTGGGGAGTCATCACCGGAATTTCACCCAAAAATACTTCCTGGACGGTTTTTTCTCCGGTCTGCTTATTCAATAAAACCGCCTCGATTTTAAGGGGCATTTGGTAGGTGAGACCTTTCCGAAGAGCTTCGGGGGCGGTTAGTTTTGGAATCCCCGAAGAATGTTTTCCCAGAGTCAGGAGCCAATTCTTGCCGGTAAAATCTTCAATAGGGGTAATTTCAGAAATATAAGCGGGGATACCGGAAGTCAGGAACTGGTTGTAAGATTCCGTTTGGATTGAAACTAAATCGACCCTGGGGAGAATCCCAAAATCACGACCGAGGTTAATTCTTGGGCTGTTAGTATCCGCTCTAGTCATCAACTGAATCTAAGAGTTTTGGACGACAAACAATAGCGTACTTACAAAACGTACGCCTAAAAATTTATTAAACTTCTCCTATTAAACCACAATATTCCCACCCCGTCAATCCCCAACTAATGTTTCTTATCAACGCACGTGCGGGAGTAAGAAACATTTATTGGAGATATTTGATAACGTTGGCGTTGTGCTCGGAGAGAGTTTGGGAAAAATGCATTTTGCCAGTTTTGTCGGAGATATAGAAATAGTAATCGGTCTTGGCGGGGTTAAGAGCGGCGGTTATGGCCGAAAGACCGGGATTCGAAATCGGGCCGGGCGGCAAACCAGAGTTTAGATAGGTATTATAGGGCGATTTTATCTTTAAATCTTCCAAGGTGAGATCTTTTTTCCAAGAGCCAAGCGCATACTGGACGGTAGCGTCAATATCTAAGGCCATATTGGCCTCGAGGCGGTTATAAATGACGCTGGCTACCAGCGGCCGATCTTCTTCGGTTCGCGCTTCCCGTTCAATCAGGGAAGCAATAATTAAAACTTGATCGGTCATTTGTAAATCCGTGGTTTTCCTTTCATAATTTGCCAGCATAATTTTCCGGATATCACTGGCGGTGGCATTTTTAGGGATCAGATAAGTATCCGGAAAAAGCTTACCTTCGTCTTTTTTCCAATCGCCGGACATTTTCAGATATTCTAAAATTTCCTCGGATCTCCACCCTTCGGGAATCGTGATCCAGTTATCAAGAGTGCCGTGAGTTAAGCTTTCGGCTATTATTTGAGCCGGCATAGAAGGGGACAGGCGGAAATCTCCGGCCTGGATTTTTCTCTCCAGATTTTCTATTTTAACCAGAATAAAAAAAGCCACTTGGTCGCGGATAAGGTTTTCTGTTTTTAATTTGCGGGAAATTTCCTTGACGCCATCACCCGGATTTATGACAAAAATCTTCGTAGCTTTGTCACCGGAGTTGATCGGCTGCAATGAGGTCCGCATCCACACTCCTAAAGCTATCAGCCCTACGGCACCAACAAGGAGGGAAAATATTAACCGTTTTATCATTTGGGCTTTTAGGTTTCTTCCAACCTGGCTCGGCGGTACTTACCGGTCTTTTCTTCCTGAATATAGATGCGGCGGCATTTGCAGGTAACTTTTCTAAAACCCGCTTCGTATTTGGATACGGCCCCGCCGGTTAAAGTCATACCGCAACCCACACACTTTCCTTGGGAAAGTAGCCAAGCTTGAACCGGGGAAATAATATTTTTAAACATGATTTTCTAAATATCGTTCTAATATCAGAGCCGCGGCGATGGCGTGTTGATCCTTTTTATCTTTCGATAAGTTTTGAGCCTCAACAGTTGTCAGAGTTTCGTCAACGGTCTCCACTTTCCATAGTAACATATCTTCCAGGCTTTTGGCAAATTTCTTGGCTTTTTCAGCCGATTTTCCTTCGGAAACTCCCACCACCACCACCTTGGGATTTAATTTTTTGAGTTCACTGACAACATTTTTGGTTTTAACGACGCCGTAGGGTTCAGGAATCTCCCCTTCAGAAACCGCCACCCCGCACCAAGAATCACCATAATCAACAGCAACTATCACTTTAATAGTATTATATCATTCTATTTTAACCCGTACATTACAGTGTGCGATCGCACATTATAATGTACATCTCAAAAATCAAAATTTTGTAATTTTTGCCCTGACAACCAGTCTTTTCCAATAAGTTCCCGGGGGAACGCAAGTGATAAGACTTATGTAAGAATCATCGAAACGTTGTTCCAGAATCGAATAGTCTTCAGGATCGACTGTCCGCATTTCGACCACTTTATATTTATAAGAAACCCCGTCATAGTTTACATAAATCGGGTCCCCAATCGCCAAAGTTGGGAGAAGAGAAAAAATTGTGGTGTAATTTTTGGGATTATAAAATTGCGGCAGGGCACTGTGGCCAAAAATAATATTGGTGCCAAAACTGCCCGGCAAAGCGCTGTCAGCCCAACCAATTAAACTTTTCTTAAGATCGGTAGCCCCAAATTCCACCGTGGCGTTTTCAATACGCAACTTGGGAATGGATAAAGTGTAAAATTTAACGCCGGGACTTGTAGAAACCGAAGCGACGGGGACCCAGCTGTTAATATTCTCACTGGCTAAAACCACCGGAGAAACAAACTGGGGGATAGGGCTGACAATATTATTTTGGGGCTGACGGGGAAGTTGAAAAAACTGCCACTGAAGGAAAGGGAAAATAACACTGCCGATCAGAAAAAGACCGGTAAAAAAAAACAGAGCGGAAAAAGTTCGCGTTACCCGGCGAGAAATAACGATCTTTTTCTTAGCGGGTTTTTTAATATAGCCGTACATTTTATTGCGCCACAATATCCAGGGAGATATTTTTGGGATTCCGCGGAATAATTTGGAAGCGACCGAAAATTTTTGGAGAAATGTAAAAAGCGGAGTCGGTCACTCCGGAAATAGACGTTAGATAGTTTTTAGCCGCGGCAAAGTTTTTTCCGGAAAGAGTCTTGATGATGGCCGTATTATCCATTCTTGGTAACAATTTGGTTTTAAAATGGGTCGCCAAAGACACCTCGCCGTTTTTGTTAATAGTGGTCTTGACCACTTCTGCTGAGGCCTGAGCGGGATTAAAATCATATCCGGAAGGAATATTTTCTACGGAAAGCCGTCCGAAAAGCTCAATAAGCTTGTTCTGATTAACGATAACCCCGACAAAATGCATTGTTAGATTCAGGCCAACACTATCGGCTTCTTCATCAACGCTTCGGTCGAATTGTTTTTTAATAATTGTGGAATTTACGGCCTTATCCAGTAAATTCTGGCCGGAAGAAAGTTTGGCCCGAAGGTCGTCGATGGATTTACTGGTTAATTCCGCGGACAGAGTTGCCAAAAGCCGGTCCTGATCGCCGGTAACCACCACCTGAGCCTGACGGCTGGTCCCCCCGGAAAAAGGACTGTCGTTTTTGGCTTGATAAGAAGAGGGAGAATAATCGGCCAGGGCCAGAAGACTGCCGCTCCCCAAGTTATAGCTTTCTCCAATACCCAAAGCGGTAATATTCCCGGGAGAAGTGGCCCATAAAGCGGCGCTGCCGGAGGCAATTGTCACTTCATTGTCTAAGCCGAAGCGGAGATTATTCGGGCCAATAAGAATCATTCCGGCCGGAAAAGTTTTCCCAATTGTGGGGGTATAAAAAGTCACCGCCCCTTTGGCCTTGGTACCAACTAATCTCTTGCCCGTGGTAACGGTTCGCTTGGAACCGTTCTCATCAACTTCAATAATCTCTCCCAAAATTTTTGCCTCTTTTCCTGTCATCTCTCCGCTGGTCACCACCACGACCTCCTGATCTTTCTCCAGAATTTTCGGGCTGACATAAAGAGTAATTTTCGCCGCGGTAAAAAAATTAATATAGACAAAAAAAGCTATAAAAGAAACAAGAAACAAGGAGCAAACAGTAAGGAGAGGGACGAGGAAGTTTATTTTAGGAATTTTGGGGAATGTAAATTGGGGCAATTTTATTTTAACGGCCACATCCTGGTCTTTGACAAAGCCCAAATCCGCCGCAGAAACATTTTCCGCGTTTTCGTCCGCCATTTTTCCCCCCAGTTCGGTTCCTCCGGCAATGGCTACCGCCTTAGCCACCGATTCGGTATCAAGAATTTCCACTTTGGGAAAATGAAGAAAAGGCAGTTTTTGTGTCCAGGGGAAAGTAAGAATTTGTTCCCGGAGTTTTTCCAAATCTATCCGTCCGTCGTAGATTAATATCCGGGAGGGGAGAATCTCCGCCCCATGGAATTGTTTTAGGGCCTTTTCCAGAGACTCATTAGGATTTTCATTTTCAAAAGTTTCGACAACCTGCGTCCCCAGGTTATTACCGGCCCGGATAACAGTGACAAAAAGTTTTCCGCTTTCCATGCCCACCAGAATGGCCGTTAGAGGAGCGCTTTCTGCCTCTTTCAGATAATTTATAATTGCTTCCGGGATAGTGACAAAACCCAGGGGAGAAAAGTCCAGCTCTTGGCAAAGTTTTTTAAGATCTCCCGTATAGGGTTCAATAATTTTTCCTTCGGAAACCCAATCTGCCGGGAGACCAAAAAGAATTTCCTTAGGTTCCGGAATCAGGCCGGCGGTGACTTCGGAAATCGCTTTATCCGCGGCGGGAAGAAGATCTTTAATATCCGAAAGATCCGTCGTTTGCATTTTCCCGACCGAAACTTTACCATCGGCAATTTGCCAAAGGGCAACCGTGAGATTTTTAAGGGAAATCTTAAGAGCAACGTAACTTTTCCCCGGCTCTTTTTTGGCAGAAAAAAACGGCAATTCCATCAAAATTCATCATATCCCAGAGGCAACATTTATGCAAATAAGTACCCCTTGAAAAACAAATTTAATTCTGTTTACATTAAATAAGTAGAAAAATGAAGGATAAAAAAGTTGCCGCCCTGCTCTCTTTATTGTTCCCCGGTGTTGGCCATCTATATATTGGCAAGTATGCTGACGCGGGTATTTTTATCGCCGGGGCAGGAATTTTGTGGTCTGCCTTATATCTTAGGGGTTATTACCTAATGATAAACGCTGACCCCCGTTATTATCTGGTTTTAGGCGCTTTAATTTTTATCTATCTGTTCTCAATCTTTGACGCTTACCGAAAAGCTAAATAATCTATGAAACAAGGCCTGCCCGCCAAACTTCTCTTAATTCCCGGCGTCATCATTTTTTTAATTATTGTCTATACTTTTGGCCCGCAATTTCTCCCCGACGAATCCGAATACCAAAAAGATCAAGCGCGCTTGACAGAGGTGATGAGGGAAAAACTGCCCCCAAATC
>JBBTUQ010000055.1:0-4554 GCA_038063675.1 Patescibacteria group bacterium
TGATGCTCATGAAAAATCAGATCTAATGTTTATGGAATATGGAGTTGGGGTTGCCCGCCGGGGATGGGTAGAACCCAAAAACATAATAAATACCTGGAAATATGATAAAATTTTGAAGTGGTTTCGTAAAGGAGGTGAACAATAAATGATTGGACTTGTACTTTTAACAATATTAGTTTTGGTCGGGTTATATTTTTTGATGCTGTACAACGGGATGGTCACAAAAAAATTGCGGGTTAGTGAAGCCTGGAGTCAAATTGACGTCCAGCTCAAGAGACGGGCTGATTTAATTCCAAATTTAGTTGAAACAGTAAAAGGCTACGCCAAACACGAAAAAACCGTTTTTGAAGAAGTGACAAAAGCACGATCCGTCCTAATGAATGCCAGCGGAGCAGCTGCCAAGGGCCAAGCTGACAACCAGCTATCGGCGGCTCTAAAATCGATTTTGGCAATAGCCGAAGCCTATCCCAAACTTGAGGCCTCCCAAAATTTTAAGGAATTACAGGAAGAATTATCAGATACGGAGGGCAAAGTGGCATACTCCCGACAGTTTTACAACAATGTTGTTATGGATTACAACACTGTCTTGAAAGTTTTTCCTAATGTAATTTTTGCCCCAACTTTTGGTTTTAAAGAGGCCGAGTTCTTCGGAAAAGATCTAACTGACAAAGAAAGAGAAGCAATAAATGTCAATTTATAACCAAATAGATTCCAACAAGCAAAAGAGTTGGATAATAATGGCCTTATTCATCCTGTTTGTGACGGGAATAGCTTACATTTTCGGCCAAGCAACAGGGTCCGGCGCCTCATGGGTTGGTCTAGCCTTAATTATCTCCGGAGTTATGTCCCTTGGTAGTTATTATTTTTCGGATCAGATTGTTTTAACGATGTCCGGAGCTAAAGAAATTTTTGTCAAAGAAGACAAGGCCCTCTTTGATGTAGTCACAAATCTATCCATTGCCGCCGGAATTCCCAGACCAAAAATCTATCTAATCGAGGAGGCATCTCCGAACGCTTTCGCCACCGGCCGCGATCCCCAACATGCCGTTGTATGTCTCACCTCCGGCTTAAGAGAAAAGCTGGATAGAGCGGAACTCGAAGGCGTGATTGCTCACGAACTTTCCCATATTGGCAATTTTGACACCCGGCTTATGGCCATTGTCTCAATATTGGTTGGTTTAGTTGCTATGCTTGCAGACTGGTTTATGCGCTCATTATGGTGGCGCGACCGTGATAATGACAATAACAAGGCAGGTTCTATTTTTATGATCTTGGGTATAATTTTAGCCATTATATCTCCCATAATAGCCATGTTAATTCAGCTTTCCATTTCCCGCCGGAGAGAATTTTTGGCTGATGCCAACGGGGCGTATATCACCAGATATCCCGAAGGACTGGCTCGGGCTCTAGAAAAACTGGAACAGAATAAAAAAGTAGCTAGTTTTGCCAACAACGCCACCGCCCATCTATTTATTATTAGTCCTTTCAAAGGTAAAGACGCCGCTTCCTGGTTTTCCGGATTATTCAACACTCATCCCCCAATCGAAGAACGCATTAAGTTATTAAGAGCAATGTAATTTATGTGCGGAATTTACGGTTTCATTGGTTTTAAAGACGATAAGCTTCTGAGCCAGATGGGGGAGTGCCTAGCCCACCGTGGCCCTGATGACCAAGATTTTTATCAGAAAGATTTAGTTAATTTTGGCTACCGCCGCCTCTCGATTATTGACGTTAAAAAAAGTTTTCAACCCCTTTTTAACGAGGATAAATCTATTATTCTTCTTTTTAACGGGGAAATTTATAATTTCCAAGAACTTCGAGAAAAACTACCAAAACATAAATTTGTCACCGATGGGGACGGGGAAACGATCATTCATTGGTATGAAGAACACGGCGTGGCAGGCCTCAAAGACCTAAATGGCATGTTCGCCATTTCCTTATATGACACCAAAAAACAAAAAGTTTATTTAATCCGTGACCACTTTGGAATTAAGCCCCTTTACTATTCTACAAGGGTCCAACCCTTGTCAGGCATTATTTTCGCCTCGGAGATTAAAGCCATCCTTAAAAAAATTAAAGCAAAGCCCAACGACAAAATTATCCAAAAATATTTATTAACTCGAGCCCATGATGATACCGAAGAAACGTTTTTCAAAAACATCAACCGCGTTCCGTCCGGATCATTTCTTGAGTGGGACGTAAAAACAGGCCAACATCAAATAAAGAGATTTTTTGATCTCGCAAGAGCTGCTCCTGCGAATCTAAAAAATGAAAATTTGATAAACAGATTTAGAGAACTCTTTCTTGACTCCATCCGGCTTCGCCTGATTTCCGAGGTCCCTGTGGGTACCGCCTTATCCGGCGGCCTTGACAGCTCTGCCATTGTTTGCGCGGTTCCACAGCTTAAAACTTTTAGTGCGGTCTTCCCCAATCAAATTAACAATGAAGAAAAATACATTGACGAAGTAGTTAAAAAAACCGGCGCCACCGCTTTTAAGATTTATCCTAACCCTTCAGAATTTTGGTCAGAAATTGAAAAATTAATTTATCACCAGGATGAACCAATGATTTCCACCGGCCCATACGCCCAGTGGAAAGTCATGGAAAAAGCCCACACCGAAGGGATAAAAGTTATAATCGACGGGCAAGGAGCGGATGAAATGCTCGCGGGCTATACCCCTTATCATTTTGTGTATTTCAGGGAACTTTTTAATAAAAAAGAATATTTAAAGTTGTTTAAAGAATTATTATTTTCCATTGATCTAATTTGGCCATTGGTTAAAGATAAATTTAAGAGCCGGGTCAACATAAAAGATTTATTCGTTTTTGCAGGGTTGCACCCTGCAAAGCAGGGTGCAACCCTTAAAGAGAGATTAAAACGTGATTTTTTTTCGACTTCCCTACCGTCGTTATTGCGTTACGAAGACCACAATTCCATGGCTTTCTCTATAGAGTCCCGGGTTCCTTTTTTAGATTATCGTCTGGTGGAATTAGTTTTCTCTTTACCCCCAAATTTTATTATTCGAAATGGTTGGAACAAATGGATCATGCGACAAGCTTTAAAAGGAATTCTCCCAGAAATTATACGCAATCGTCGTTGGAAAGTCGGCTTTACTACTCCGGAGGTAGCCTGGCTGCGGGAAACTGCCGCCGAAGTCAGGAAAATCTTCAACTCTGAAAGTTTCAACCATCGTCCTTATTTCAACCATGATAAAATACGGGAAAGCTTTGAAAATTTCGTCGCCGGCAAAAACGATGAATCTATGATCTTTTGGCGGATTATTAATTTGGAATTATGGCTAAGGATCTTTATAGATTAGTTGACGGTGTCAAATATGCCCGTTATCCGATTAAAACGCATGTCATTTCTAACAAAGATGATATTGTCGATGTTGTCCAAAAATATGCCGGCCAAAAATTAAAAAAAGGGGATATTGTCGTAATTTCAGAAAGGGTCGTTGCCATTACTCAAGGCCGGATGATTTTAATTTCAGATATTAAGCCGTCGTCATGGGCAAAACTTTTAGTTAAATTTGTTTATAAGCCGTCATGGGGCATTGGCATTGGATCGCCATACACGATGCAGGTCGCAATCGACGAAGCAGGTCTTTGGCGCATACTTTTAGCGGGAGCTGTTTCCGCCTTAACCAAACCTTTTGGCATTCGCGGGTTATTTTATAAAATCGTCGGTCACGGCATAAACGCCATCGATGGTCCCACCAGTTACACTCTTCCACCGGGAAACAAAGCCGCCACCCTAGGACCAAAAGATCCTGACCATGTTTCTCAGCAAATTAAAGATGTCATCAGCCATGAAGTTGCCATTATTGACGCCAATGATATTGGCCAACGCATCGAGGGGGCCACCAAAAATATCAATCACGATTTAATATGTAAAATTTTTCAAGATAATCCCCTTGGTCAATCCCGTGAGCAGACCCCAATCGCCATTGTTCGAAAACTATGATCGACGTCAAACACATTGCCAAATTAGCCAATCTCAAATTGTCCGAAGGAGAAATAAAAGATTATTCGGACAAACTTACTGATACCCTGAAATATATTGACATTTTAAAACAAATTCCCACAGAAAATATCGATCCTACCGCTCAAGTGAGTAATGAAACTAATCATTGGCGAGAAGATGAAATAGACAAAAACCGGATTCTGCCTCCCAGTGGACCATATAAAGCAAAACTCACATGGACAAACTAAACGCTTTTATCACTATTTGCGGCGACACCGGAATCGCCATCAAGGACAATTTTTGCACCAAAGGCATTAGAACAACTGCCGCCTCAAAAATCCTCGAAAATTTCATTCCTCCATACAACGCGACGGTCGTTGAAAAAATCTTAAAGACAGGAGTGACGATTATGGGGAAAACCAATATGGACGCCTTCGCTCACGGATCATCAACCGAAACATCAGACTTTGGTGTTGTCAAAAATCCCTGGGATCTGACTCGCGTTTCCGGGGGATCGTCCGGCGGTTCCGCCGCCGCTGTGGCTGCCGGGATGTGCGAGTCTGCTATTGGGAGTGAAACCGCGGGTT
>JBBTUQ010000056.1:0-3888 GCA_038063675.1 Patescibacteria group bacterium
TTAGTAACTAAAACATCAGTTATGGCTTCCTGGAGTTCGTAAGCTAACCCTTGAGGGTCCTCGTTTTTTCTATTTAAAACTGCAGTCTTTAAACCGGAAAAGCTAAAATCAAAACTTTTCTCTTTAATCATTGGCCTAGGGAGCGGGGTTAAGTTTTTGGAAACAGCATTTTTTTCAACCATCGGCCCTCCAGGATAGCCAAGGTTAAGTAGGCGCGCGCATTTATCAAAACATTCTCCAGCGGCATCATCGCGGGTGCCGCCTAAATATTTGAATTTTCCGTGATCAGTCATTAAAATTAATTCCGAATGGCCACCGGAAACTAATAAAACTAACGCCGGAAATTTTGGCGGGGGAGTGTCAATCCAATTTCCATAAATATGTCCGATCAAATGATTAACCGGAATAATGGGCCTATTCCAGGCATAAGCCAAAGCCTTTGCCGTTTCGACACCAACTAATAATGAGCCAATTAATCCTGGCCCCACCGTCACCGCAATCGCATCAATATCAGTTACTAGGGCCTCGTGGATTACCGGAATCATGGCCTTAATTTGTTCCCGGGCCGCCTGTTCGGGGATAATTCCACCGTACTTGGCGTGCATTGATTGAGAACTGGCAACAATATTAGAAATTAATTTTGTACCGTCCCGCACTATTGCCGCCGCCGTCTCATCACAACTGGTTTCAATACCCAAAATTTTCATATTTTCGTTCCTCGTAAAAATCTGGCGGGCCAGGGGATGTAGGATGAATTTACGGTTTCATTAATAATTATTTCATTATTTCTGTTTACCTTGCGGGTAAATGAAGTCTCGGCGCCCCAATGGGCGGTATCAATTTGTCCAATTTGACCCATTGGACTAATTGGATCATCCTCATAAATAGGCGGTGGCGGGGGAGAAACAGAAAGGATATAGGGACCAGCGATTTGAGTAGTGCGGCCATCAGAAGTCCCAAAAATTTCAAAAGTGAGTTTAAGCTTTTCCGGTTCATAAACGGCCTGAATCAAAATCCAGCTTGGGGTGTCGTTTTTGAAGCGAAAATCCGGAGATGGAGGATAGACCGTGGCATCGAGACCGGGGGCAAAATTACCCTGTTCATAAAACGGGACCCGGTAAGAGTGGGCGGCGCGTTCAATAATCGGCAACCCAGCCGCCAAGGCGGCTCGATACAAAGTGGTGGAAACCTGACAAACCCCGCCGCCGTCTTCCAAAACGGTTTTTCCTTCTTTTATGACGTAAGCTTTTTGAAAACCAAAAACAGCGGAAACGGTACCAATGGCCTGGTTAAAAGAAAAGGTTTCGCCGGGGGCGATTAAAGAACCGGAGATTTTTTCGGCGCCAACGCGGATGTTTTCAATACGACCGGGGATAGAATCATAAAAATAAGAGATGCCGGCGCCA
Source organism: Patescibacteria group bacterium (assembly GCA_038063675.1). Classification (GTDB taxonomy): domain Bacteria; phylum Patescibacteriota; class Microgenomatia; order JAMCZE01; family JAMCZE01; genus JBBTUQ01. The sequence goes on from JBBTUQ010000056.1 coordinate 1,407, forward strand.
AGAAGATCATTAATTCCCAGGCGATTGACCTTGGCGGTAGTGAGGTTGGGAGAAACTATTTTAATAGGAACAGTGAGGGATGTGGGGGAATTGGGGGTTGTGAGAAGAGATTTTAATTGAAATTCTAGGGTTGAGCGATCAAGTTTCAGACCTTTTTGAGAGGGGCGGAACACAACAACGCGGCCTTTGAGATCCGGGCCGGCATTTGGGGCGAATTTAAATTGCGGTTCAACAACGGGGATTTCAATGTCTTTGGCAATGGTGTCTTCAAAAAGAGTCACTTTGTCAGGATTGAAAGTAACTTCGAGAGGCAGGTTAAGATGGCCGGTGACGGCGGCAATTTTTTGAACAAAATCGTGGTAAAAATTACTATTTTGGCGACCAATGGAGTAGGCGCGGCGAGACATAAGGCGAAGATCAAAACGAAGACCGAGTTCTTTTAGATTGGCAGAAGAGGAACCAAAAATGACGGTTTCCGGGAGATGCTGGCGAAGGGAAAAATATTTCTGGACGGAACTTTCCGTTTGGCCGCCAAAATCAACATTCCCAACCCTGACTCCGGGATAAATTTTGTCCTGAAAATAAAATTCAAAAGCGACGTTTACTATCGTGGCCACAATGGCAAAAGCCCCCAAAGCACAAACGCTAAGATAGAAGAGCTTCTTGAGAAGAATCATAGATTGTGATAGTTTAGATTATACATGTCCGCAAGTAAATTAATTATTATTTTGGCTATTGTTTTAGCCGTTTTAGTGGGCCTGGTTACTTTGGCGGTCAAGATTTTTTTCGGCGGGCTTTCCCAGACAACAATCACCTATTGGGGTCTTTGGGAACCGGAAGTGATTTATTCCACGGTTATTGCTGACTATCAACAAAAACACCCCAACGTCAAAATTGACTACAAAAAACAATCGTCAATCCAATACCGGGAAAGACTCCAGTCAGTCCTGGCGAAAGATGGCGGGCCGGACATTTTTAGATTTCATAGTTCCTGGCTACCAATGTTCAGAAATGATTTGTCCCCGATTCCGGATAATGTTTATAGTCCGGTCGTTTTTAGACAAATCTTTTACCCTACAGCACAAAAGGATTTGTATGCGGGAGGGAAATACTACGGAATTCCTCTGGAAATTGATACTCTGGCCTTGTACGTTAATCAGGATATTTTAACCACCGCTGGGGTAAGCGTGCCGACGGCTTGGCCCCAAGAGTTTTCTGACGCGGCGCGGCAACTTAAGGTGGAAAGCGGCGGGCGATTGGTTAAAGGTGGGGCGGGTTTAGGAAACGCTGGCAATGTCACCCATTGGCAGGATATTTTAGCCTTGATGATGCTTCAAAACGGTGTTGAACTGGCCTGGCCCACGGGGCAACTGGCGGAAGACGCCCTAAATTTTTACACCGGATTTCAAACTCTTGATCGGGTTTGGGACGAGACCCAGGACGAGTCAAAACTGGCCTTTGCCAAAGGAAATCTGGCCATGTATTTTGGTTATCATTGGGACTACTTTGATATTAAAGCCCTTAATCCCAATTTAAATATTAAAGTGGCCCCGGTCCCGCAATTGGCCGGCGGTAATGTTAATTATGCTTCTTACTGGGTTGAAGGCGTGGCCAAAAAATCTAAAAACCAGAAAGTCGCCTGGGACTTCCTGAAATTTATTTCTTCCAAAGACGAGCTGGCAAAACTTTATGAGGCCGAGGCCAAATTAAGGGGCTTTGGCGAACCCTACGGCCGAATGGACATGGCTTCTCTTTTGCAAAATGACCCAATCACTTCGGTTTTTGTTAATCAGGCCAAAACCGCCCAAGGTTGGTATCTGGCTTCTTTGACCTGGGACGGGGCCACGGGAATTAATTCGCGGATTGGCAACTATTTTGCCGATGCGGTCAATGCCAACAAAGGCGGAAGTGACGCCAAAACGGCGCTGGAAACCGCGGCCAAGGGGATCAGCCAAGTGCTGGCCACCTACGGTTTGGTAATTAGTCCAAAATAATAGCTTTGGCGGGATTTTGTGCAGGTTACTGGGTGGCGGAGGGGGTGGCGTTGTTGGAGGTGACGGGAAGAGGCGGGAGGGAATAGTCTTTGATTTTGGCGACTTCGGTGATGGTGTTTAGTTTACTGTCCCAGAGGCCTTTGACGCGGAGGCGATGGCCAATTTGGAGAGTGGCAAAAACTATGGCTGCCTCCTGACGGTTGACGTATTTAGTGGAAGAAGAAAGGGTGATAGTTTGATTGCCACGATGAAGAGTTTTTATAATAAGTGGTTCCAAAGAAATGATTTCTCCAAAAAAGACCCCATGGCGTTTTTGAATGGAAAAGTTTCTGACAAGGGAGGCGCTGGCGGAAGAACCCACGACCATGACGTTGTCACCGACGGAAAATTCGGTAAGAGTTGATTTGGCGCCGAATTTGCGAAGGAGCTTGGTATTAGGGCTTATGTTGACGGTTTTGCCGTCAACCACGATGGAACTGGCGGACACA
>JBBTUQ010000057.1:0-12785 GCA_038063675.1 Patescibacteria group bacterium
GTCTTTGTTGGACGGGATTACCCCATCAGCAATTAAAAAAACAGCAGCCTTTAGATGGTCCGCAACAACCCGAGACTGATATTCATTTTCCACTACAATGTTATGTAATAATGTAGTGTAAAGATCGGTGTGGAAAATGTCCGGGTCGTTATTTAAGGCGGCTAAAGTTCTTTCAAGTCCTCCCCCAAAATCCACGTTTTTTTGGGGAAGTTCTTTAAAAGATCCATCTGATTGTTTTTGATATTGAATAAAAACGGAGTTGCCAATTTCAATAAATCGTCCGCAGTTACAATTAGGATGGCAACCATCGTGAATAGGTGCTCCAAAATCATAAAAAACTTCACTGTCAGGGCCACCGATTTCCCCAACCGGCATTTGTTCCGGAGTCCCGGAACGGGACCACCAATTTTTATCGACACCATAAAATTTGATGTGATCTTGAGATATCCCTAGGTTTTTCCAAATTTCTTCCGACTCGGTGTCTTTAGATATTTCTTTGTTCCCCTCAAAACAAGTGACATATAATTTCCCCTTTGGGAAGCCTAAAACATCTGTCAGAAATTCTAAATACCAAGTGAGTTGGTCCTTTTTAAAATAATCCCCCAGTGACCAGTTACCCATCATTTCGAAAAAAGAATCATGGCGGTTATCACCAACCTCCTCAATATCCTGACCGCGGAAACATTTTTGAATATTAACCAGTCTTTTCCCAAGAGGATGAGGTTGACCCAGAAGATACGGAATGAGCGGTTGCATACCGAAGCCGGTAAATAAAGTCGTGGGGTCATTCTCTGGCACGAGAGAACTACTGGGAATCAAAACGTGGCCCTTACTTTCCCAAAACGCAAAAAACTTTTGTCTCAATTCCAAATGGGTCATGGGGAAATTATAACATGGTATCTTACGGCAGCACGTGCGTGAGTAAGAAACATGGCATGAATGCGGTAAATTATTTGTAATGGTTATTTACGTCAACAATTTTAATGGCGTTTTGTCGAGGGATAAAGATAAAGTATCCGCGAAATTGACGATCAATATTTAAGCTTGGATATTGAAGATTTTCAGACAAGAGTTCTATTTGTTTCTCGTACTTTTTGGCAAGACCACTTATTTTGGGCGCTTTTCGTGTTTGGCGGCTGAAGTATTAATTCATCCGCTGTTTCCAAAATTTCCGGTTTTCTTTCTACAGTTTGTCAAGGACTAGAGTTTCCTCCCGTTTTTGACGAAACGTTTGGAGTGAGAGGCGTTTTGGAGATGTTCGCCAAGATCTTCGACAGCTATGCCAAGTTTTTCGACTTTTTCCAGAGCGGTGTCAGAAACTTCTTTTTTAATCTCCTCAATTTGATCTACCACCTCCGTATATTTATCTTTTAGGTTTTCAAAAACTTCGGGATACTCGTCTTGGATTTTTTCCCGAATTTCCTTGCCTTTTTTGGTACCAAAAAGGAAAGTGATGCCGGCGCCAATGGCAGCACCGAAAATCAGACCAACCAAAAGACCGCTGGAATTATTATGATCACTCATGTTTTTTGGAAAAAATTTTCATTAAAGCTGATCCGCCTTTGAGCCCAAGCAACATTCCGGAAAACATATTTATAGGTTTACTAACTGATTCAGAAATAACGCCGGTGTCATCGAGAACTTTATTCATTTTTTTAATGCTTTCACGAAGCTCGCGGAGGATATAGACAACCTGAAGACCAATAACAGAAAGCATTACCGTTAGGGTAACGATGACTAAGCCTAGAACTAATTGGGCAGCATCAACCATACGTTAATTTTCAATTTTCAATTTACAATTTACAATAGCCAATATTTTTAAGGGCTTTCTAACCGGACGCGGCGGATGACTTGACTTTGTTTTTTAAATTTATTTTGCGAAATGATAGTAAAGGTATTTAAGCCCGGAGAGATGTCAATTTTAACCGTAAAATTCCCCGTTTCATCAAGACCAATAGGTTGATCATTGACGGTGAGAATCGCATCCGCATCAGTAACACCGGTAATTTCCAGAGGGGAGGATCTTACGATGGCGTAATCGGAGGGTTTCTTAATATTTAGAGGCGGCGCGGAAGCAAAAAGAAGATACTGGCGGAGAAGATAGACAAAAAATAACAAAAGAAAAAATCCGATCCCCAGGGCAGTAAACAGTTGGGGGGTTAGAGAAAATTTCCGGCCTACCTGGCCAATCTCTTCGGGCAAAACTTTGGGTTTTTCAACGCTGGTTTCCCGGCGATAAAAGGCCAGAATTTCTTCCGGATTTAACCCCAAAAAGGTGGCGTAATTTTTGACAAAACCACGGGTAAAAGTTCCCGGTGGAAGAGATTTATAATCACCAATTTCTAAGGCCTCTAAAAACTTGCGCCGAATCTTGGTAGCCTTTTCGACTTCTTCAAGGGATAAGTTTTTTCTTGATCTTTCCTCAAGCAGGATCTGGCCAACAGTCAACATTATTGTGCTTTGCTAGCGAAGTATTCATCAGCGTTTCTAACCAGGACATCTCTGGGTTTGCTCCCTTCACCGGGACCAACAATCCCCAAGGCTTCAAGCTGATCTAAAATCCTGGCCGCCCGGGCATAGCCAATAGAAAGTTTTCGTTGTAAAAGCGAGGCCGAAGCCCGATCGTATTGGCAAACAATATGTATGGCTTCATCAGTAAGAGGATCACTTTCAATCCGTCCGCCAGGAATTCCGGCGGAACCGCCTTTTTTATAACCCATAGGCATGGAGGTAACTTCTTCAGTGTATTGAATGGGAACACCTTTGGATTTTAAATAGATGACCAGCTTGTTAACTTCTCCCTCGGTAACAAAGGCTCCCTGAATACGGGTGGGACGGGATTGATCAGGAGGAATATAAAGCATGTCTCCCCGACCAAGAAGCTTCTCTGCACCCGGCGTATCGATGATAACCCGGGAATCGATCATGGAGGTGACGTTAAAGGCAATACGGCAGGGGATGTTGGCTTTGATAAGGCCGGTGATAACATCAACACTGGGTCTCTGAGTGGAAACAATTAAATGAATACCGGTAGCTCGGGCCATTTGGGCTAAGCGACAGATGGCATCTTCAACCTCTACAGGAGCAAACATTATGACGTCGGCCAGCTCGTCGACAATGATGACAATGAAAGGCAGAGCCTGAAAACCGGAAAGTTCGTTATAACTATCAATATTTCTAACACCGACAGAGGCAAAAAGCTTGTAACGGCGCTCCATTTCCGCAAGGGCCCATTTTAGGGCGGAAAGGACTTTCTCTAAATCAACAATAACCGGAGTAAGAAGATGAGGAATGCCATTATAAAGGGACAGTTCGACGCGTTTGGGGTCAACGAGAATAAATTTTAGTTCGTTGGGAGAATTGCGGTACAAAAGTGAGCCGATAAAAGCGTTAATACAAATGGATTTTCCGGAGCCGGTAGCCCCGGCAATCAAAACGTGAGGCATCTTGGCTATATCCGCAACAAGAGGCTTGCCGGAAACATCTAAGCCTAAAGCCACGGCCAGTTTTGATTTAGAGCCGCGCATCGCATCACTTTCTAAGATTTTCCTTAAGGGGACAAACTCCGGGGTGCGATTGGGAATTTCAATACCCACCAAACTCCGACCGGGAATAGGGGCTTCAATACGGATTTGGCCATTGGGGGCGGCCAGAGCCAGAGCCAAATCGTTTTGAAGAGCGGTAATTTTAGAAATTTTGGTTCCTTGGGCAATTTGAAGAGCGTATTGAGTAACCGCCGGACCCTTATTGACTTCAGCAACCTTAGCCATAAGACCAAAAGAGTCTAAAGTCTTTTCAATAACGGTAGCGTAGTGATTGACATCTCCCCGATCGGCCTGACCGATAGGAGCATCGGAGAGAAGATCAAGGGGGGGGTATTCCCAAATTTCTAAGCCCGAATTGTCAGGATTTTGGACAATCTCCGGAGCCAGACCGGTTGTTGGAGGAGCAACGGGCCTGATGATAGGAGCCACCGGACCATTATCCTGAACAAAGACGGCTTGTTTTTTCTTGAAGAGATCGAAGGAAAAGTATTTGACGAAAAACTTTTTAAAGGCTTTTAACTGGACTATGAGCCAGTTGATGGCTTCGCCGAGAGAAAGATTAAACATAATCGTCAGACCAAAGAGGGCGGTAAAAAAAAGAACAACAAAAATAGCTAGCCCAATAGGAATAATCATTTCTAACAATAGCCAGACCTGATCACCAATGATTCCGGCCCGGGTCAGACCGGAAAGAGCGATCCAGAAAATGGCCAGACCAAAAATTAGATTCATTTTAATCAATTTGGTTTTTAATTGAGAAAGCAAGATCGCCAAAAGAAAAAGAAAAGCAGCAAAAATTACACTGGTCCAGCTAAAATAATGGTTGATAATTAGATTCACTTTCGCCAGAAGAGTCCCCCGAGGGACAAAAGCAGCGAGAGTGATAAGAAAGGCACTAAGGGCTAAACCAACGGAAAAGATACCATAGACCGTCTGTTTTCTTAATTTGAACTTAAACAAAGACCGCCTATAACGCATGGAATTATAATAGCACAAATAAAGGTTTGACAAGAAGTTGTCATTGGTTATGATTATGTTGGCTGCGAAAAAGACTTATCCTGGGCTAACTTTCCTTACACGAAGTGTTTATGATTTGAAAGGTTGACCACCTTAATGTCCGTCATGGGAAAATGACGGTTATGGAGAGTAATAAGAGTAGCTTTTTGCTTTTGTAGAATTTGTACATACTTGTACTACGATCGCATGGGAAGTATGTTATTTACCTATAAAAACTAAACAAAACCAAATTATTTAAATGACAATAATTGGTTCTGGACGCGCTTCGCTTGCCAGAATGACAACGGAGAAGATTGCTTCGCATTCGCTCGCAATGACAAGACTAAATCTCCAAAATCACGGGCAAGATGAGAGGGCGGCGGTGGGTGGCGGTAAAGAGAAATTTTTCTAAGTGATCGGTGATGTGGCGGCGAAGGAAGCGAAAATCGGAGACGGGGCCCTGATGGTCGCGGATGGCGGCACGGATAACTTCTTTGGCCTCCCCGATCAATTCGTCAGATTCTTTCATATAGACAAAACCCCTCGAAGCAATGTCAATATCCCCAACGATTTCTCCGGTGGCTTTTTCGACGGGAACAATGACAGTGACAATGCCGTCAGCAGACATAGTTTTTCGGTCCCGAAGAACAACATTACCAACGTCACCAATTCCTAAACCATCAATAAGAACATTTTTAACTTCGGCTCTACCGTCTTTAAAAGCCCGGCCGTTTTCAAAACTGATAATATCTCCGTCATTGGGAAGAATAAGCTGTTCGTCTTTATAGCCCATGCTTTTGGCCAGTTTGGTGTAATGCTTGATATGACGAAGAGTGCCGCCAATGGGCCAGACAAATTTTGGCTTAGTCAAAGCGAGCATTAGTTTTAAGCCGTCGGCGGCCTCGTGGCCGGAGACATGAAGATCGTCAAGAATAGCCGAATAGAAAACTTCGGCCCCGGCTTTTATCAGGGTATTTATAAGTTCATTGACGTCGGTTTCTGTCCCGGGAATAGGGTCTTGAGAAAAAATGACAAAATCATCTTCATGAATTTTTATCTTGTGTTCACCATTGGCAATGCGGGCCAGGGCAGAATTGTCCTGCCCTTGAGAACCGGTAGCCAAAATCATGATTTTTTCCGGCGGAAAACGACCAACATCTTCAACCTGAATAATTTTGTCTTTAGGCAGGGTCAGATAGCCGAGGCGAACGGCGACTTCACAGTTTTGTTCGATAGACCGGCCGGCAAAGACGATTTTGCGATCGTGACGGTCAGCCACGTTGACGGCCTGCTGAATCCGGCTGATATTTGAAGACTGGGTAGTAATAATTAATTTACCAAAGCATTTCCTAATTTGCTGTTCAAAAGTTTCCTCGATCATGCGTTCGGAAAGAGTATAACCCGGCTTTTCGACGCGAAGACAATCTGTCAGAAGACAAAGAATACCGGCACTGGCAACCTGGGCGATTTTTTGAACCTCGGTGGGAAAACCGTCGACAGGCGTCCAGTCAAATTTGTAATCCGCGGCATGGCAGATAAGACCGGCGGGGGTTTGAATGGCTAAGAATGACGAGTCGGGAATAGAATGGGTGACATGAATGAAATCAACGGTGAAATCTCCGGCTTTGACCGGCTCGCCATATTTTACTTCCCGCCAGTCAGCGCGAATTTTGGCTTCTTCACAGCGGATTTTGGCCAAACCCAAAGTCAGCTTTGTTCCGTAAATGGGAACGCGAGGAAGTTCAGGAAGAATATAGGGAAGGGCGCCACGATGATCCTCGTGACCGTGGGTAAGGAAGATCCCGCGAATCTTGTTTTGTTTGTCACGAAGATAACTAATATCAGGAATAATCAAATCGATCCCGGGCATGTTCTCATCAGGAAAGGCAATGCCGCAGTCGACAATAATTAAATCTCTCTCGGTTTCATAAACATACATGTTTTTGTTGACCGCAACACCTCCGAGAGAAATGATTTTTAATTTTTGATTCATACTAATTCCATTTGTTGACTTTCAATCTTCTTTATTTCAGCGACCTTAGGTTTTTCTGGTTTATCCGCAAAAGCTTTTAGTTTTTTAAAATCATCCAAAAATGATTTCATAACGTCGCCGGCGCGCAGGGCCGCGGCAGAATGGAACATCGGGAAAATATATCTTTCCCCTATTTTCCGCGCCTGACCATGAATTTTACTTATACTAACACCAACGCCCAAGAATTTATACATGGAAAAACGGCCAACGGTAACGATGATCTTCGGATCAATAATGGCAATTTGTTTATCAAGAAAGGGTTGGAAGAATTCGATTTCTTCCGGAAGCGGGTCGCGATTGCCGGGAGGGCGGAATTTGACGATGTTGGTAATAAAAACATCCTCGGGGGGAAAGCCATTTTCCGCCATGGTTTTGCGAAGAAGCTGGCCGGAAACGCCAACAAAAGGGCGTTTTTGCTCGTTTTCATGATATCCCGGCGCCTCTCCAATAAACATGACCTTCGCGTCGGGACTGCCCTCGCCGGGAACGGGATTTTGACCGGGACCTTCTAAAGGCCCACCCTTGGTAGCAGCAATATCTCTGGCCACTTCGTCTAATAATTTTTGTTTCTGAATTGTATCCATTTAAATTTACTCTGTACCTTTTCGTATGCGACCGCATATTAAAAGATACACTCTATTCATGGTTATTGTGGCAGGAATTGGGGGAGATTTTGCTCGGTGATGATGATTTTTTGGTTGGGGTTGGCAAGAAGAAATCTGGCCGATTTGCGAACCATATTGTTAATCGTCCGTTCAAGAGTACGGATACCGGCGTCAAAACCCAGGGGGCGGACAATTTTTGGCCAAAGATCGTCCCCAATCTGGAGAGAGTTTTTGGGAAGGCCGGACTCGTCAAGAATTCTGGGTAGGACATAGTCTTTAGCAATTTTTATTTTTTCTTCATCGGTGTAGGAGGGCATCTGAATCGGCTCCATACGGTCAAGAACGGCGGTAGAAATATTGGCGGTGTTATTGGCGGTAGCAATAAAAAGAGTCTCGGAAAGGTCAAAGGGGTAATCAATAAAGTGGTCGGTGTAGCGACTGTTTTGTTCAGGGTCTAAAAGTTCAACCAAAACACCCATGATCGTGGTCCTGGCCTCCTCGGCAACGCGATCAATTTCATCAAGAAGAATAATGGGGTTTTTAGTACCGGCGTGGCAAATCGCTTTGATTACGGCTCCGGGTTCAGCATCAGAATAAGCCCTTGATTGGCCGCGAAGATAAAGGGCATCACCAATACCGCCAAAAGGGATGCGTTCAAATTTGCGATTCATGGCTTCGGCAATAGAATAAGCCAAGGTGGTTTTCCCAGTACCAACAAGACCAACTAAGAGGAGAATCGGGGCGCGGTTAAATTTGGTTTCTCCGTGGTCTTTTTTAAGCTGTAATACGGCTAAATATTCCACAATTTTATCTTTAACTTCATTTAGGCCGTAGTGATTTTTGTGAAGAATTTCCTCGGCGTGTTTTAGATCTAGAATATCAGTGGAGCGTTTGTCCCAGGGTAAAGAGGTGATCCATTCTAAATAACGACTGGTGTTGTCAAATTCCGTTGCATAACTGCCACCCATTTTTGCCAGACGGTCGAGGCGGATAACCATGGCTTTGGCTTTTTCCAAAAGCTCCGGCGGGAGTGACGCCGCCAGCAATTTTTCCTCAAGTTTTCTGATTTCTTCTAGGGATGTGTTGTCCATAAATTTTACTTGACAATTATTCTTTTTTTTGTTATATTGTTTCCATAATCCCGAGCGACAGATACTTTTGAAGGGTCTGTCGCATTTTTATTTTTAAACTCAAGATTTGTTTTGATATCATTCAGGTCCATAAAATTTCCAGTTTCTTTGCTCGCTTCTTTACCATGGAATCAGTATAGCAAAAATTTTATCTTCAAACCCTCGTCATTCTGGCCGCGTCCAGAATCTGTCGTTGTCATTGCGAGCGAAGCGAAGCAATCTATAAATATTAGCTTCGCAAGAGCTGCTCTTGCGAACGTAAATTTCCACCTTTCTGGTTTAGATCGTATTAGTGCCATTAACAAGAGGTGGTCTTGTTAATTGTTAATTAAGTCGCGGCGACCGCCGCGGTAGCCACCACCACCACCACTTCGGGGGCGGAATGGAGGTCTGGACGGGCCGAATGGCCTTGGCCGGAAAGCGGGTCTGGAGGCTTGGGGGATAAATCTTTCGTTGCCCGGTTCGGGAGCAGAATTTTCTTTTGGCCCCCAATACATGGCAAGATTAAGCCTCCCCATTTCGTCAATTTCAACAACTTTAACTTTAACTTTTTGGCCGAGCTTAACCACTTCATCGGGACTACTGACAAAACCGGCGGTCATTTTGGAGACATGGACTAACCCTTCTTTGCCGGGAAGAATTTCTACAAAAGCGCCAAAATTCAAAATTCTTTTAACTTCGCCTTCAAATTCCTCACCAACAAGAACTTCACGGGTAAGGCCGGTGATCCAATCAACGGCTTTTTGAACCGATTCCTGATTGATAGAAGAAATGGTGACAGTACCGTCATCGGCCATGTCAACCGTGGCACCGGTGGTGGCGATAATATTTCTGATAACTTTGCCGCCGGGACCAATAACTTCACCGATTTTTTCCACCGGAATCTTAACGGTAACAACTTTAGGAGCATATTGGCTGACACTGGTTCGGGTTTGGGGAAGAACCGCTAACATTTCCTCAAGAATAAACAGACGGCCGTCTCTGGCTTGGTCAATAATTTGTTTGATCATTTCCATGGTTAGCCCGGGGAATTTCTCACCGGTTTTTATATCAAGTTGGATTGCCGTAATGCCATCTTTGGTTCCGGCAATTTTAAAATCCATATTGCCGTAGAAATCTTCAAAGGCGGCAATGTCTGTGAGAATGAGGTAATCTTTTTCGGAATCGGCAATGATACCCATGGCGACACCGGAAACGGGAGCGGTAATGGGAACACCGGCGTCCATAAGGGCTAAAGTAGAACCACAGGTTGAACCCATGGAAGTGGAGCCGTTGCTGGATAGAACTTCGGAAACAACTCTAACGGTGTAAGGAAATTTGTCTTGAGGAGGAACAACGGGGTAAAGAGCGCGTTCGGCCAGGGCTCCATGACCAATTTCCCGACGTCCCAAGGCGCCAATTCTACCGGTTTCGCCTAAAGCATAGGGGGCATCACTGTAACTGTGGAGATATTGTTTTTTCTCCATCCCCTCGGCCGTTTCAATCCACTGTTCCAAACTGGGACTGGCCAGGGTGGCGACAGAGAGAATTTGAGTGAGACCACGCTGGAAGAGGGCAGAACCATGAGTTCTGGGGAGTAAACCGACCTCGACGGAAATGGGCCGAACTTCATCAATTTTCCGACCGTCAGTTCTTTTTTTCTTTTCTAAAATTAGGCTACGGACGTGTTTTTTGACGACCTGATCGACAATTTCCGGGATTTGGGCCTTGCTGACATGAGCGGCGTATTTTTCCTGAATAACTAATTTAAATTCTTCCAAGGCGTGAGTGTTGGGTTTTGAAGCAGGATCGTTAGTGATGACGAAGTCCATAATTTCTTGGGCATAAGTTTTATCAATTTCCGCTAAAAGATCTTTATCCGTAGTTTTGGGTTGGTAATGATATTTGTCCTGGCCAATTTCTTTTCGTAGGGCCTCTATAAAGTCAATGATTTTTTTTGATTCCTGAAAACCAAATTCAACCGCTTTAACCATTTTCTCTTCGGGAAGCTGTTTGGCACCGGCCTCAAGCATGACAATGCCATCGGTATTAGCAGAAACGACCAAATCCAAATCAGAAAAGACTTTTTCGGGAACCTGGGGATTGGCAACAAAAGCTTCTTCATCATTGGTAACGTGGCCGATGCGGACGGCACCGATCGGCCCGTCCCAGGGAATGTTGGAAAGATGCAGAGCGGCGGAGGCGGCAATCAAAGAAATAATATCATGATCATTTTGACCATCGGTGGAAAGAAGAGTGACGGTAAGTTGGACTTCGTCAAAAAAATCTTTGGGGAAAAGGGGACGAACGGAGCGATCAATCAAACGGCCGGCCAAAACGGCATCATCAGTGGGGCGGCCTTCACGCTTGACCCAACGGGAACCTTTAATTATCCCGCCGGCGTAAAGTCTTTCAATAAAATCAACGGTTAGGGGGAAAAACCCCTGATTAGGCTTGGCGGCGGCGGAGACAACCGTAACTAAAACTTCGGTATCACCGTAACGGGCCACGACAGAACAATTGGCCTGAAGCGCAAACTTGTTGATGGTGAGGCTTAATTTACGGCCGGCAATCTCTAGTTCCTTAGTAATTATTTTCTTCTTCACAAACTTAACTTACTTTGCTAATCCTAATGAAGCAACAATTTGTTGATATCTATCTTTAGCTTTCTCCTGAAGGTATTTTAACAGACGACGACGTTTGGATACAATAGTCAATAATCCCCGACGGGAATGAACGTCATGGCTATGTAACTTCAGGTGCCCGGTTAATTTTTTAACCCTCTCGGTTAAAAGGGCAATTTGAACCTCCGGTGAACCGGTGTCTCCTTCTCCTTGGGAAAATTTGTCGATAATTTTTTTCTTGTCAGTAGATTGCAGAGCCATAACCCTTGGATTATACCTAAAATTTACTTTTTTAACAATGACTAATAAATGTGAGACCACCAGTCGCCGATTTTGTCAATAACCGGCGATTTTTAATCGCTATCTGTCTTAACAATAACAAGACCACCTCTTGTTAATGGCGTTGGTACGGTCTAAACGTGCCGTGAGTGTGCGAAGAAACATGATTACTTAAGTTTCAGTTTTCTTTTTCCTCCTTTTATTCGATCTAATTCTTTATATATCTCCTTAGGAACCTCTGTGTGCCCAAATTCGACCCAACCTCTTTCGACAGCTTCAATTACCGCGTCAGGGTCCATTCGACCAACTATTTCCGAAAACACTTCCGGTCCCCCTGTGCCATAACCTACTGGTGAGAGAAATGCTTCCCCTTTCTTGTTAAACTTAAGATTGCCAGCTTCAAACCAATCGTCTTGACAGACATCAGTAATAACATCAATTCTCTTGGTGGGTTTTTCCCATTCCAAAACTCTAAACAAAGTTCCAAAATTAATTTCAACCAATTTATTTTTCATAAGGGATTAAGCTGTTGAGGTGCCGCGGGTGCCGCGGTAGATTTTAGGCTGGGTCCAGTCTTGAGGAACGGCGGAGCCATTAGCGGGTTTTGCAGGTTGCGGCGAGACAGGCTGGGCAACCGGTTGGGCCGGGAGACCTTTGGCCCCGGCGCGGAGACAAATGGCGGCGGCTTCAAAAGTCGCCGCAGCGACCTTAGGAGACTGGAAATTATTAGACGCAGAAACAATACCATCATAAAGATTTTTAGCCATATCCTGATCAAGTTGGGCGTTAACGGCGCGGAGAAAGAAAGTCACGATTTCAGAAAGAGAAGCGGCTTCGGGCTCAACTAAATTAAATTTACCAAAATCTTTGTTGGGGTCGTGATTATCAATGTTGATAACCGGAGCTTGAGAGAAAAGAGCAGGATCGTAGAGCTTTCCCGCCCCTGCGGGATCTAAAATTTCAACGGTAATAATAAGATCGGCGGTGGCGCCAACAAAATTAAAAGAAAAGTTTTTGGAATCGGGAGTAACCCCGTCTTTGGCGATAACGGTAAGAGTAAAACTATCAGCTGGCGGTGACGGGTTTTCCAGGCAGGTGACTTTTTCAAAATCGCCAAGATTGTAGGGTTTGTAGGTAAGCATAAGATTCTTGCCGGGAAGTGAGGTTTGGACCTTATCAATTCCTACCAGATTGGCAATTGCGACCAATGGCGGTTCTTCCATAGCAATAGTGACATCTTTACCCATTTTTTGGAAGGCAAGAAAGAGGGCTAGAGAGGAAGCCATCGTGTCGATTGAGGGATTTTTGTGAGTTAAAACTAAAACTTTCCGGGAGCTCGCGACAAGAGTTTGAATTTGTTGTAAATCTTCGTTGCTCATATAAGTGGCTAACTATGGGCTAGTATAACATCTCCGGGCAAAAAGTCAATCTGGGGCTCAAGTAAGACACCACATTCTTGACCAGTTTCGGCTTTATTAACCTCATTTTTAGAAATTCTGATTGATTTAATTTTGGATTCGGCTGATTGGATACGAACGCGGTCGCCACGGGCTAACCGACCGTCAGTGACTTTTACCCCACAAATACGGAGGCCT
>JBBTUQ010000058.1:0-2004 GCA_038063675.1 Patescibacteria group bacterium
TGGGGTTTTTTAGATCAAGAGCTTTGATTTGGTTATGCAGACTGCTCCCGCGGGTAACGTATTTTTGAGAGATAGCAATTTTTTCTCTTAATTTGTCCTCGTTTGCCTTTTCGTGATAGGCTCTTCTAAATTTGCCAATATTTGTCAGCGCATAGTCAGCGGCTTGTCGCCAGAGAAGGGTTTTTATATCGTATTTGGGGTTGTTTTCGAGGAAAAATTTGATAGTGTTTTTGGTGAGGCCCGGGCCGGCGTTGTAGCTGGCGGCAATTAATTCTAGTTTTGTTTTTGGGGTGAGATCGGGGTTTGTCTGATCGACGAATTCTTGGCAAAAGGCAAGATAGGTTATTCCCCAAAGCATATCTTTCTGGTCAGGATTTAATTTGTCAATTTTCAAAGCTTTAAAGGCGGTTTCCCCGATTTTTCCCTGTAGTCGATTTTGGCTATCTATAGTGGTATTGGCTTCGACTTGCATTTGTTTTTTACCACCTTGGGTTTCCGTGAACATGGTGGCCAGAATTTTTTGGAGGAATTCTTCTTTTGAGAGGCCGTAGGCCGGGGCGACGATGTCCAGAGATTTGGGAATAGCGGAAAAGTCATATGGTGTGTGTAACTTAGCCAGGGTGTCTATAAGATTTGGTTTAGCAGGAATAGGAGGGCCTTCGTCAGCGTAGGCGGAGGCCAGGAGAACGGGGAAAATTGGTGGTTGAATGACGTCGATATTCTTTGATGGAGTTGCCTGAACGGATGGTGGCAGAGTGAGAAGAGAAAGCAATACCAATATGGTGGGAAAATTGGGACTCTTTTTACCAGATAAAATTTCTGAAGGTTTTGGTGATGGATATTCGGACATTTTTAACTTCTAAAAAGTGGTGGAAACAGTAAAGATTCTCTTTAGCCACAGAATCTTAGTAAGTGTGGGAGTTTTTACGTGAACCTCTTAGAAAGGAGGTGATCCATCCCCAGCTTCGGCTAGGGATACCTTGTTCATGTTGTTCCCCGACTTTCGTGGGGCATGGACTATATCTTCATCCACAACAATTTCTGCTTATCCGGAAAATTTGAGCCAATTTTGACGGCAAAATCTTTATAAGATTTTGAGCTTATAAAAAATCGCCAATAGTTTGGATCAATTTTTTTACTTGGATTGTGTATTTTTCCGCAACTTATTTTAAATTCCTCTAAATAATTTTTTACCCGCAAAATGTCAGATTTATCTTTCTGACAAAAATACAAATAAAATCTTACCGACTTACTTTTCGCAATTCCCCCTTCTGCATCAAAATAGCCCCGAATATAGTCGATTTTATTCTGACGAGTTTTGATTTGCACATTATTTAACAAAGATTTGGAAAATTCGATAATCCACAGATTCCGTTGCTTTCCTTCTCTGTAAATCCAGGCTTTGGAATTTAGTTTAAAAATTCCTTCCTGAATTATTTTTGCAAACTCAAAACTTTTGGTAGCAACGCGGAAAGTTGTTTTTCTTTCGGTTGCGTCATGTAATAACCCAATTAGATAAGCTTTTGTTATTTGTGGCGTTGGCGTATAGTCTCTACGGAGTCCCCGCCGATGGCGGGGTTCCCTCGGTATTACCTTGTTCATGACTTAATTAAATCAGAATTTAGGTTTCACCGATACAGCCAAATTTGTTCCCAAAATTACTTTTGGGAGTCGCTACAATCTTCCGATCAACGACTTGAGCCTCATCGCCGACCTCGACTTCACCCCGCCGAAGGCGGGGTTTGGGCCGTTGCCGACTTTGCTGCCCTGACGGGCGGATTGGGATAATCTAAAGTTATTTCCCGTTCCCACCCGGCGAGCGGATTTTCCGCACCGGGCGAGACCTAATGATGCATTAATGCTTTTAATTGTCGAATTTTTGCTTCTCCCTTTGGCGTAAAATGTTCCCGATTAAGAATCATTTTCGAAACTTCAGAGAAAATCTGAAAATCTCGTTGCTTTTTGGGACTCTGTAAAGGATATTTGTTGAAGAAATCAATCAAT
>JBBTUQ010000059.1:0-1603 GCA_038063675.1 Patescibacteria group bacterium
CAATTTTTTTAACCGAAGTGGGGTGGGTAAATGGCGGCTGGTTAAAGATCGCCTTTACTGATGTTTGGGCTGACGAAAATATTGTGGCTATCACCCCTTTTCTCCTTAGCGCCCAGGAAGGAGCTTTTACCAACTTTAGTTTTCTGGACAAAAACCACCAGTTTAAAGATTTTGCCAAAGAAATTATGGCTCTCTCTAAAACCGTCGGCCAGCCTCTCTTAAACGAGCAACCAAAGCCAAAAACTGTTATTATAAATCACGTATGGAATGGCAACTTGCCCCGGATATCAAATCTCGACTTGATCGCCTCCTTAAAGCAGATATTTTCCCTCATATTCAGCCTCTTCAAATAACCGCCATGCGCGGTACCGGTTCAAAAGGCCGGGCCATCGCCCGCATCTGGAGCTTCCCAAAACCTTGGCAAATAGCTTTAGAAATCGGTCCACGCTATATTATCGAAGTCATTGCCGAGCACTTCGACAAGCTCAGTGCCAGCGATAAAGACCGAACGCTTATCCACGAGCTTATGCATATTCCCAAAAATTTCAGCGGCGCGCTTCTTTCCCATCGACACCACAGCCAAAATATAAATCGGAGATCCGTTGACGATCTTTACAAAAAATTTTATGATAACTGTTCTTCACGGTGATAATACCGTTGTCAGCCGCCAGGCCCTAAATAACATTATTTCCTCTTTCAAAGGAGAAATTATCACTCTCGACGGAAAATCTTTAGACGTCACGGATTTTGCCCAAGTGTCCCGCTCCGGGGCTATGTTTGACCAAAAAAGATTGGTTATTATTGAAAACTTCTTCTCTTTCAATAAAAAATCAAGGCTTGATTTTGCCCAAATCGATTCAGACCTGATCTTCTACGAATCAAAGAAATTGTCTCCAACTTCAATTCCTATTATAAAAGATGCTCGAATTCAGGAATTTAAAGCTGACCCTATTATTTTTAAACTGGTAGATAACATCCGTCCGGGAAACGGCAAAAATCTCATCCTTGTGTATCGCCAGTGTCTTAAGACCAGCGAGCCGGAATTTATTTTCGCTATGATCATCCGCCAACTTAGACTCACTAAACTTTTTCCCCCGGATAAGCTAAAATTGTTGTACGAAAAACTCTTGGATCTGGATTACAAAAACAAAACCGGCCAATTAATTGGGAGTTTCAAAAGTAATTTGGAAATGTTTATTTTTAACATTTAAAATAATACATACTTACTCTACGATCGTGAGGTAAGTATGTAATATACCACAAAAATATAGATATAGATTATGGACATAGATAAAGCTTTTCACATTTATGACGGTCGCGGGGAGTATCCTGTCGTTGTCAATGAAAATTTAGCTAATGTCATTAGTCAGGCCGTTGTTAATCTCTATAAACCAAAAAAACTGGCCGTTGCCTGGGACAGCCGGCCTTCTTCTCCAAAACTTGCCGCTCAAATCCCGGCGACAATTTCTTTCGGTGCCATCCCCACCCCCGTTTTTTACCACGCCGTCATTAAAAATAACTGTGATTTTGGCATTATGGTTACCGCCTCCCACATCCAAGCCTCCTGGAATGGTTTTAAATTTGTCAAAAAAGACGCCACCCC
>JBBTUQ010000060.1:0-1990 GCA_038063675.1 Patescibacteria group bacterium
TGAGGGAGTTGACGGGGGCGGGGGTGGTTGATTGCCGTGAGGCCCTGGAAAAATCGGGGGGGGATCTAAAAAACGCCATGGCGTATTTAAGAAGCAGGGGGATGGAGAAAGCGGAGAAAAAAGCGGACAGAGACACCGGCTGCGGTCGAGTGTTTTCTTATGTTCACGCCACCGGCAAAGTGGGAGTAGTTTTATCTCTTCTTTGTGAAACGGATTTTGTGGCCCGGACGGATGAATTTTTAAACCTTGGAAAAGAACTTTGCTTGCAGATTGCGTCAATGACCCCGAGCAATGTTAAGGAACTTTTAAAACAGGAATATATCAGAGATAATAAAATGACGATTTCTGATATGATTAAACAAGTGATCGGGAAACTTGGAGAGAATATTAAAGTCGGAGAGTTTCACCGGACACAAATTTAAATGGACGAGACGGTAACTTCAGCTGCGGTAAAAATGCAAAAGGCGGTTGATGTGGTACGGCAGGATTTAGCGACGATTCGGACCGGGCGGGCCACACCGCAACTTTTGGAAGGGTTGAGCGTTGAGGCTTACGGTTCATGGATGAAACTTATAGAACTGGCGGTAATTATGGCGCCGGACCCCCGAAATTTAATGGTAACGCCGTTCGACCAGGCCAATACTCCGGCGATTTGCGGAGCGATTGAGGGGTCGGGGATGGGATTTACGCCGATCGTCAATGAAAATGTTATCCGGGTTATGGTGCCGCCGCTTTCACAGGAGAGGCGGGGGGAATTTGTAAAATTGGCAAGTGTCAAAGTTGAAGGGGGGAAAGTGATGGTCAGGCAGATCAGACATGATGTTATGGATGACATAAGAACTTCGGATTTGGATGAGGACACTACGAAAAGATTGGAAAAAGAAATTCAGGGATTAACGGATAAAATGGCGGCGGAAATTGAACTTCTGGGAAAACAAAAAGAGGAGGAATTGAGACAGATTTAAATTCTTTGAAATGTATACGCGATTTGCGCGGCCGCGGAAGTTGTGTACGGATCAAATACCAAAATATTTACGGAAGGGTTGGTCATTCTCGAGCTTTTCGACGGTCAGATAAAGGATTTCACTCCCTATACTAAAATATTGACGCAGATATTCTATTTCGTTTTCACAGGGGTAGGGGATCAGATAAACACTTTCTTGTAAGGAAAGAAATCCCAGACTTTTTATTTTATGGCGGAAGGCATCACGGGCATTTTTTTTGAGTTCAGTAACGTCATAAATTATTACCCGCCATTTGTGGTCCCAGTGCTTAAGAAAATTTATAGTTAAATTATCAAAATTATATCTCAAAATTCGCTTTTGACCGTTTTCGGTGATTTTGATCAGGGTCTCTTCGCCTTTTTCTTCGAATTCCACGAGTTTTTTCTTTTTTAAATATTTTAATCTTCGACGTAAAATTCTTTCGTCAAAAAGACTTTCTTCCTCGTCAATTTTCCTTCGCCTATAACCATTTAGTAGGGGAGTAGCAACACGGGCTAAGCCGGGCATAATAAAAGCCATGCCGATCAACGTGCCGGCCGCGAGTCCTAACAAGACGTATTTAGTAGTTATGGCAATTTTTTCTTGGGTCTTTGAGTTTATTGGCATCTATAATCATGTTACGCGGCCGCGGAAGTTGTGTCAAGATATTTTTAAGATTTCAAGGGGAGAATTGGGGGGTGGCGAAGATGAACAAAAAATGATTTAATTTAGGCTGTGATAACGATTGTTGTTGCCTTGATTATTCTCTCGGTTTTGGTGATTGTTCATGAGTTTGGGCATTTTGTGGTGGCCAGATGGGCGGGGATTGGAGTGGAAGAATTTGCTTTGGGGTTGCCGTTTACAAGGCCATTGATTTCAAAAAAATTAAAAGGCGGCACGAAGTTGTCATTATATCCGGTTCTTTTTGGGGGGTTTGTAAAATTGGTTGGCGAAGAGGGGAACAACAAGTCGAAAAATGCTTTTGGGCAAAAAAGTATCTGGAAAAG
>JBBTUQ010000061.1:0-4059 GCA_038063675.1 Patescibacteria group bacterium
ACCAAAGAGACGGCTTATCAAACTATCGGCAAATGGGGGAAACAAAAAACAGATGATGAGCTTTGGAAAAATTTTGCTGAAACAAATCCTATGAAACGCGTTACGACTCCCCAGGAGGTTGCCGACGCGGTTATGATCCTTATAAACGACCCTCATAAATACATTAACGGAAACTTCTTTTATGTGAATGGCGGCGGTCATCTGAAATAAACGTAGTATAATGTGACTACGCTCCCATAGCTCAACGGATAGAGCATCTCCCTTCTAAGGAGGCGATGGCAGTGCGATTCCGCCTGGGAGCGCAAACATCATGATTCCATTTATTTTGTTCCTGATATTTTTTTTGATTCCCCGGCCGGTTTTTGAGAAGACAAAAGGATTTAATGAAAACTATTTTATGTACGGAGAAGAATTGGAGTGGCAATACCGGATGCAAAAAATGGGGTATAAAAGCTATTATTTGCCGACCGCCCGGGTAACTCACCTTGGCTTTTCGAGCAGTTCTCCGGCCAACGGGGCAATCAAGGAAATGCAAAGTTACGCGGCGTTTTATAAAAAATATAAACCCGGCTGGCAGATTCCGATTTTAAAATTATTAATAATCTTCGGCTGTGTTTTGCGCGTCTGCCGCGGCCTTGTCCAGCCAAAACACCGCTGGATGGTGAGGGCATACTTGACCGTGTTGACAAGGTGACATTTCAGTTATATAATAATATTATGCAAAAACTGAAATGGTATCAGGTACAAACTAAACTTCAAGACCTGGAAAGGTCGGTTTTTACCGTTGAGGATTTGACGGCGATTTTTGGGGTGAAGCGCCGGTCGGCACAAGCTTTTTTGTCTTATAATCAACGCGCCGGCAAAATTAAGAGAATCAAGCGGGGTTACTATTTTTTTGGCCACGGTTTGACCGATCCTTTTTATGCGGCAAACATTCTTTATGCGCCGTCGTATTTATCAATGGAGACGGCATTGTCTTTTTACAGTATTATTCCGGAAACAGTTTACGCCATAACTTCAATAACCACGAAACCATCGAGAGAAATTAACTTCGAAAATTATAATTTTGTTTATCAAACTATCAAAAGAGAAACCTTTACCGGTTATGTTTTGCAAAAGAATTTTTTAATAGCCACTCCGGAAAAAGCCCTGGCGGACTACTGTTATTTTGTCTCGTTGGGGAAAAAATCTATTAATGACAGAATAGATATTTCCCGGATTGATAAAGCCTTGTTTTTAGAATATTTAAAATTGTTTAAAAGTAAAAAAACGAGACGGGTGGCCAAAAATTGGTTAAAAATATGATTGACGAAAGATATTTACAAAAATTGGCCGTGAAATATCAGACAAAATTCCCGACCGTGGCGCGGGAATATTTGCAGGCTCTGTTTTTAGAATCTTTTTATAAATTACCGCTGAGCGAATTTTTCTTGTTTAAGGGTGGCACGGCGCTACGTTTAGCTTTCCGCTCACCGCGGTTTTCCGAAGATTTGGATTTTTCCGCAAAGACAGATATTTCTATTTTTGAAGATTTATTTATACAAGTTGCCCAGGATTTACAGGATCTTGGGTTAAAGCCGGAATTAGAAACCGCGGTAAAAACTAGCCTGGGCTATGTTGGAGGAATAAAAACGATTTTATACGGGGAGAATGTTCCTATTAAAATTCATGTTTCTCAAAGAAAAATGTTTACGGACAAAGGAGAAAGGGCGATGGTTTCGGGGGAATATCTGCCAACTTTTTTGGTTCAGATTTTGGGAAAAGAGAGACTGGTGGGAGAAAAGATCGAAGCGTTGATGACTAGGGGAAAACCACGGGATTTCTATGATCTATATTTTATTTTGCGGGCCGGTTTGTTGGCTGTTAAAGAAAGGAAAATTTTGGAAAAAATTTTACCCATTGTTGCGAAAACCCAAATAGATTTTGAGAAGGAATTGAAGGTTTTTTTGCCTAAAACCCACTGGTTAATCATCTCCAGCCTGAAAAAAAGTTTAATTGAGGAAATTCAGATTATGTTGACAAGAAAAGAGTAGAGAACTTCGGTCTTGACAACTAGAATAGTTAGTACTATAATGGTTGTATGACTAATTGGAGGCGGCACCTAGATACAGCGCTAACTAACCATTTTTCTACTTACAAGGAAGTGTTGGTGTTACTTGGGGCCAGGCAAGTAGGGAAAACGACATTTTTGCGTAAAATTTTTCCTGCGGCGCAGTATCTTTCTGTGGACACCGAGCCGATTCGGGAAGTCCTGAACCGTTATGATCCGGTGGTTTACCGGCAGATTTTAAAATCAAATCAGCCAATTGTGGTCATTGATGAAATCCATAAACTGGCGGATCCGGGAAGGGCGGCAAAAATTTTCTATGACCAAATTTCGGAATACAAACTAATTATTACCGGTTCGTCAGCCTTTAATATTAAAAACACGGCATCCGAGAGTTTGGCGGGAAGGAAGATAGAATATCATCTCTACCCTTTAACCTTCAGCGAATATCTTGTCCAGAATGGGGTTATGGATGATTTTAGGAATTTATTTTTAGATAAATTTAAAGATAGCAAGACCTATTCTTTTGATTTACCGGCAGTTCTTGATAATATTTTAATTTATGGGTTGTATCCGGCAATGGTTTCTCATCCGGCGGACCAGAACTATCTTACTAATTTAATTGACAGCGTTGTGTTTAGAGATCTTCTTGATTTGCAACTTATTGAAAACAGGCCCGGGGCGTTGAATTTGTTAAAACTTCTGGCTTTTCAAGTTGGATCGCTGGTAAATTATGCTGATTTGTCAAATCGGTTGGGGATGACGGTAAAGACCGTCGGGCGGTATATTGATCTTTTTGAACAAAGTTTTATTATCTTCAAACTATTACCCTATGCTAAGTCTGGTCGGGATGAGATCGGTAAAATGCCCAAAATATTTTTTTATGATGTTGGCCTCCGTAACGCTTTGATTGAAAATTTTCAGCCAATAAGTTCTCGACCTGACGGAGGACAGCTGTTTGAAAATTTTATTATTTCTGAAGTATTAAAAACTAATTATTATTATGGTGATTTTGGCTACCACTTGAACTATTGGCGGACAAAACAGGGATCAGAAATCGATTTAGTCCTATCAAAAGCCAATGGCGAACTGCGGGGCGTGGAAATCAAGCTGGCCGGACGGACGGGAGGGAAGGCCTTTCTTAACCGTTACCCTCAAGGGAAGATAATTACGGTAAATAAAAGTAATTTTTATCAGTAGAGGTATATTGAATTGGACTAAAAAATCTTCTAGACTGAAGAGGTGAGGAAAACATGACTAAAAAACTCGCCATTATTTTTATCTTTTTCTCGGCTCTTTTTCTGCTCTCAAGCTTGCAAGCTAAAGTTGTCCTGGCTTCAGTGTGTTGCGGCGGCTGGCCGGGGCCTTTGCTTGGCGAATGCGGAGGACACGGGAACTGTTCGGGCGATTGTAGCTGCGGCTGCGGGTACATGAGCTGCCCAAACAACCCCGGCTGGCCTAAATGGTGTTATGCGGGAGAACGATGTCAGACGTATCGTAGTTGTAATTCTTATGACGATGCGGGGAGTTGTCAGGCGGCGGGCGGCGGTTGTAGTTGGCAGTCTGTCAACGGGGGTTGGTCAGCCTGGAGCGCCTGCTCGGTCACGTGTGGCACAGGAACGCAGACAAGAACTTGCAACAATCCTACTCCTTCTTGCGGTGGAGCCGGTTGTTCGGGGGCCTCGTCCCAATCCTGTTACGTCGCTCCACCTCCTGCTCAATCCTGCCCAACCACCTGCCACACGAACACCCAATATGTCCCCAATGGGGCCTGCGGACAAACAACCTGTGGGCCAAATGCTCCCGCGGCCCAATCCTGTCCAACCACTTGTCACACAGATACCCAATATGTTCCCAACGGCAGCTGCGGACAAACAACCTGTGGGCCAAATGCTCCCGCGGCCCAATCCTGTCCAACCACTTGTCACACAGATACCCAATATGTTCCCAACGGCAGCTGCGGACAAACAACCTGTGGGCCAAATGCTCCCGCGGCCCAATCCTGTCCAACC
>JBBTUQ010000062.1:0-1582 GCA_038063675.1 Patescibacteria group bacterium
CGGCGGCTCTCGGCGGACTTGAATTTTCCCTTTGCAGCGCTGTCTGCGGGGGCGGGCGCAGCCAGCGCTGCCCCCACTTCCGACTCGATTTCCTTTTTGGTGCTCTCGGCCAGAATCGAACTGGCATCACAGCCTTCGCAGGGCCGTACTCTATCCGTTGAGCTACAAGAGCAATATAGAAGATTATACCGCTTTTGGGGGCTTTTCGAAAGAAAATTTGGAGACCAGCCAGTCGGAGGCTTTGTCGGCAAAGGTATGTTGGGGAGTTTCTAAATAGGGCAAATATTCGGCTAGAACTTTGCGAATATTTTCCCGATTTTCTGACCCGAGCAGGATAGTTAATTCTCCCAGTAAGTTGCGGCGCGAAGCAATTTTTAAAAGATTGGTGCCGTTTTTTTCGACAAACCAAAACGGGCCAAGATCGTCCCAGAGATGGGTTTGACCGAGAGAAGTAATCCCCTGGTTGGTAATTTTGTGTTCGACCTCATCGGGAGGGAAATTGGACAGGGCGTAGATGAAAAAGACGGCGGCCCAGATGACAACAACAAGGAGAAATTCTTTGATAAAGAAAAAAACAATAGAGACGAGAATGGCCAGGGCAATAATGGTGGAATAAAACTCTTTATCACGAGTCTTAAACATCCGGCTTGGTGATCGCCAGGTAAGAAGGGTTTTATCTTCCACAAAAACAGTATAACATTAGTAAAATGGAATATCATCAGAGGGGAAATTTTTTTTACATTGGAAAGTGGGACGAAGAAATTTTTAAGGATTGCGTGGCGGTGGTAGGTAGTCGGCGGATGACGGATTACGGGCGGAGAGTCATAGAAAAACTGATCCCCTCTTTGGTGTTTGAACACAAGACAATTGTCTCCGGCTTTATGTACGGGACGGATCAGTACGCCCACCAGACGTGTTTGGAAAATGGCGGGAAAACGATTGCGGTTTTAGGTTGGGGCATTGATACAAAATTGTTTGGTAATGATGAAAAGTTAGCAAAAAAGATTGTCGACGGTGGCGGTTTACTACTTTCGGAATGGGAAACACAAAAACCGACCCAGTGGACTTTTCCGGTGCGAAACAAGGTGGTGGTAGCCCTTTGCAACGAGGTTTATATTAGTGAGGCGGCAGAAGCGAGCGGGTCGTTGATTACGGCCAGATTGGCCAATAAAGCCAAGAAAAAAGTTTGGGCGGTGCCCGGGCCAATTACCAGCAAAACTTCCGCGGGAACGAATAATTTGATCGCTAGCGGTCGGGCCCAGGCGTGGTTAGGCCAGCCAACACAACAGCAAATGTTAGAAACTGATGATCCGATTTTAAATATTTTGGACAATGAGGCCTTGACGGCTGATGAGTTGGCCAGAAAACTTAATCGGCCAGTGGCAGAAGTGGGGGCAGATCTTTCAATGTTATTATTATCTGGCGTGATTATCGAACGGGGTGGAAAATATTATTTGGCCGGAGAATAACATACTTACTATGCGATCGTATAGTAAGTATGTATAACTTAGATAATGATACTTTATGCTAACATAAATTAATGTTGGTGAAGATTAGATCAATTGCGAATGTGGGGCTGGAG
>JBBTUQ010000063.1:0-6659 GCA_038063675.1 Patescibacteria group bacterium
ATAAACTACAAAGTGCTCCTGCATTTTCCCGGCAATTCCGTGAGCGTCTACAAAAGCCTCATCTGCGGCACTGCTGCCACCGTATTTCAATCCCATTTCCAAAACCTTTTGAATCCCGTCATAAAGCTCTGTTATTTTTGTTACTTCTCTCCCTCTTTTCATGGGGCTAATCCCGGCATACCACAACGCTTCGTTGGCATAAATATTGCCGATTCCGGCGATTCTTGATTGATCCAAAAGCAAAAGTTTTATTGGCCTGCCCCAATTGCCACAAATCTTTTGCAAATACTCTGGGGTAAAATCTTTCCCCAAAGCATCTGGCCCTAGTTTTTCATTGAGAATTGAAAATTGTAAATTGGAAATTACGCGTACCCACCCAAACTGCCTCATGTCATTAAAAAAAAGTGTGCCTTTATTCAGCTTGAAAATGACATGGGTAGTTTTAGCCGGCAAAGTAGTCCCGGCAAAAGGAATGGGATTAGGAAAACTGATTAAATCTTTATCCGCGTAAATCAATTGTCCCGTCATTTTCAAATGGATCACAATACTCAAATTATTATCCAACTTAATAATTATCATCTTCGCCCTACGTTCTACATCAAGAATTTTTTTATTTATTATTTGCTTTTTATCTCCAATAAAAAGTTTTTGCAATCTAATCTCCGCATCAAGAATCGTCTTTCCTTTCAGGACTTCATTAAGTTGGGCCACAATGGTTGATACTTCCGGTAATTCAGGCATAAACCACCTCCCTCATTTTTTTAATAAATATTTCTTTAGAAAATTTGGCCGCTTGTTTCTGCAAATCTTCTTTATTGAACTTTATTGATTTTACTCGAAGAGAAGCTTCGCTTATTGATTTCATTGCTTTAATTAATGACCCCACATTATATTCCTCAAAAAACATCCCGGTTTTACCTTCAATTACCGTCTCCAAATATCCCCCGCCTTTATACGCCACCACCGGCGTCCCCGCTGCCATCGCCTCCACCGGCGTCATCCCAAAATCAACATCCGGTTCCATCACTAAAAACGCCTTGGCTCCAGCATAAAGTTTATAAAGTTCTTCGTCCGAAACTCGTCCCATAAATTCAATATTTTCCGATCGATTTTTATCTATTTTCTCTTCTTCCCATCGAAGTCCAGAAAATTCCCCGACCACTTTTAATTTTACCCCCAATTTATTTGCCGCCTCCATCGCCATCGGCAACCCCTTCTCGCTCGAAATCCTCGAAGCTACCAAAAAATACGTTCGCAAGAGCAGCTCTTGCGAAGCTAGTTTTTCAATTTTCGCTACATCCACTGGTGGATAAATTACTACCGAGGGCTTTCTGTAAAATTTCTCTATTCTTGCCGCAACATTTTTAGAATTGGCAATAAATTTATCCACTCTTTTTGCCCCCAAAAAATCATAGAGCCGCAAAAAATGACCCAAAAGATGGCCGTAAATCTTAACCGGCCAGTATCTTTGCCAATCAATGGCCGTGCGGTAACCATACAAATATCTTGGTGGTGTGTGACAATAGCAAATCACTTTGACATGCTTGGGAATTCGCATGGGCTTAGTAATAAACCAACTGCTCGATAAGATAACAACGTCAAATCCTGAGAAATCAAAACTTTCCCAAATCAGTGGCGCCAAAAATCGCAGGGGAGAATATAAATTTTTGTAGCATATTAGAAAATTAGCCCAAGAAGTAATTACTTTCGCGTTAGCGAATGCTTTGGCCGCGGTAGACTCTGGAGTTAAAAACGCCGTATAAATCGGGGCCTCCGGAAACATCTCGTGCAATGTCATCAACACCCGCTCCGCCCCACCAAATTCTTTAATATAATCATGTACCAGCGCAATTTTCATATTAACTCCATTTGTCTGCTTGTTGGCGAAATTGCCTTATCGTCTTTATCAAGATATTCTCTTTCCACCCTTCCCGCAATACTTTTAAACCCCAATTTCTCTCTCATAAATTTTGCTCCATTTCCCCAATCAATTTTTGTAGCATCCGCCCTTAACAGGTCGAGATGAACCGGGACATCGGTCACAATTGTGGCTAACTTTTTACTCATCCCCGCACTCTCCGCCCCTTCAGCCAATTTCACTCCTAATTTTCCCAATTCCCCTAATCTTCCGTATAAATTCTCTAAAGTGCTATATTTCGAAATAAGCATTTGGGCTGTTTTCGGCCCAATCCCCGGCACTCCCGGATAATTGTCCGAACTATCCCCTTTCAGCGCCTTCACATCCACCCATTGTCTCGGCTCCACCCCAAATTCCTCCACGACCGTGTCGGGGTCATAAAGCTTCGTCTCCCCCAATCCCTTCACCGGTACCAGTACTTTGACTTTATCGTTCACTAACTGCAACATATCCCGATCGCCGGTAACAATTATTGTTTCCTCTGAATTTTGTTTCGCCAACGTCCCAATGACATCGTCTGCCTCGTAACCAGCAACCTCAAAGTGAGATATTTTTAACCCATCCAACAATTCATGAAGTAATGGTATCTGCTCGGCTAAATTCCCTTCCATCTCCGGTCGTTTTCCTTGATACTGGGTGTAAATCTGTTTCCTAAAAGTCGGTTCCGGCCGGTCAAAACAAACTGCCAAATACTCCGGCTTTATTCCTGAAAGTAGCCGCAAAACCATCGTCATAAATCCATAAATCGCGTTCGTCTGCGTCCCTTCTTTATTCGTCAACGGCGGCAAAGCATGATACGCCCGATGCAAAATCGCATGCGCGTCAATTAAGACTAATTTAGGAATCATTGATAATGCAAATTAATATCAAGAATCCGCGCTCGTCCATCAACTATCGCGAATTCAGCTCGATACTTTCTGTCAATTCGAAACGAATAAACTTTAAATTGTCTTGGCTCTAGTAGTTCTAAATGAAGGCCTGGATGACGGGGGTTTTCTTCAAAAAGCACTTTTACCTTATTAAACTTCTTTTGAAGCGAAAATTTTTTTATCTTTTTTTGAAGAACCGGATGGAGATCGTCAATCAACATACAGACTTTCTCTTTTCAGGCCATCAACTATCCCCTTAACAAATTTTTTATTGTACTTTCCCGTTGCCACAAACCCTTCTTCTATTTCCTTCAGCGGTCTTTTTTCAAATTCTAAAAATTCTGCCGGCTGAAAAGTCACGGTTATTGCCCTTTTAGCTAATTGATTCAAAAACAATCGAACCGCATCCTGAAGCGACCAAAATCCCTGTGCCAACGCTCCTTTCTCCGCCGCCTGTCTGGTTTGATAATCCACGGGTACTTGTAAAACAACTCGATTCATACATTACAATTGTAATACTTCTATAAGATTTGTCAAGAGCAAGTTTAGGCATTTTTGCGCCCCACAATCTTTTCAAAATCCTCTGCTTCCAAAGTTTCTTTAGCTAACAAAGCCTCGGCAGTTTCATCCAGTTGTTTTTTGTGGGCTTTCAAAATTTTTACCGCGAGTCTCAAACCGTCATCAATTAATTTTTTAATTTCACTATCAATTCTTCCCGCCATTTCATCGGAAATTTTTTGCGGTTCCATAAACATTCTGCCGGCAAAACTGGCTGGTTCCGAACCGAAATTAATCGGGCCCAAGGCGCTCATACCGAACTCCACCACCATTTCTCTGGCAATTCCCGTGGCTTGAGAAATATCTGAGGCCGCTCCCGTTGTCATCTCATTAAAAATCATTTCCTCGGCCGCCCGCCCTCCAAGCATCGAAGCAATCTGCTCAAGCAGATGAGATTTAGTTTCATGAAGTCTGTCCACGGCAGGCGGAACTAAAGTATGCCCTAAGCTCATTCCGCGGGAGACAATAGAAATTCTGTGAACCGGGTCCATGTGGGGCAGAAAGCGGGTCACAATCGCATGCCCTGCCTCGTGATAAGCGGTAATTTTACGATCCAAGTCACTTTGTAATCTTTTTTTCTCCGGCCCCAATTTTACTTTAGTGGCCGCTTCTTCAATATCTTTCATGTCAATTTTAACTTTCCCGCCGCGGGCTGCCAGAATTGCGGCTTCATTCAGCATGTTCTCTAAATCAGCCCCAGAGAATCCAACGGTTCTCTGGGCAACTTTGACCCAGTCCACATCATCTGTAAACGGCTTATTCTTCCTGTGAACCGCTAAAATAGCTAGGCGCCCTTCTTTGTCCGGAAGATCCAAACTTACTCTCCGGTCAAAGCGCCCCGGCCTTACTAACGCCGGGTCCAAAACATCAGGCCTGTTCGTCGCCGCCATGACAATCACTGATTCATTGGGAGCAAATCCATCCATTTCCACCAAAATCTGGTTTAGGGTTTGCTCTCTCTCGTCATGCCCGCCAATCAACCCTATCCCCCTTTGCCGGCCAACGGCGTCAATTTCATCAATGAAAATGATCGCTGGCGCGCTCTTTTTCGCCGTCAAAAAAAGATCACGAACCCGACTCGCCCCAACCCCTACAAGCATTTCCATAAACTCACTTCCGGCCATGGAATAAAAAGCCACCCCCGCTTCCCCGGCCACAGCTCGGGCTAAAAGGGTTTTTCCGCATCCGCTGGGCCCAATTAAAAGCACCCCTTTAGGGGTCCGCGCTCCCAACGCCGCATATTTTTTAGGATTTTTCAGAAAATCAACAATTTCTTCTAACTCTTTCTTTGCTTCATCCACTCCGGCCACATCAGCAAAAGTTACTTTAGGAAGATTTTTAATATAATTTTTTGCCGTTGATTGCCCGAAAGAGAACATGGAGTTTGCCCCCTGCATCTGTCTTTTATAAAGCCAAAAAATCAAAACGAAGAACAAAACGATCGGTCCGAATTGGAGGAAAGTATTTACCCAGAAGTTCTTAGTTATATCATCCTTATTGACCAAAGATATTTGTGTGGGATCCAGTCCCAATTCATTTTTGGAAAATAAAGTGGTGGACAAGTCCTGGTTTGGGTCTTTTTGGGAATCAACTATTTTTCCATCTTTGTATTTCACTTCCAACAGGTTTTCTGATACCGCAATTCTTTCAATTTTTCCTGCTTTGGCATCTGCCAACACTTCTGATATCCCTTTCTTCTCCACTTCTTTCTGTCCTCCTCCCGCAAAGATGCTCCCAATCATCATCAGTATCAAAACCCCTAAGAAAACATAAAGAATTATGTCCTTGACATTAAGGTGCAGCTCCATTTTCAAAATCTTCACCATTTTCTTCCCGTTCTTGGGCTTATTAAGTTTTGGCAAATCAATTTTCATAAAGACTAGACAGCCAATATTGAGGTAACTATTTCTTTGATATCATTATCAAAATTTTTTTGACTTGGTGACTCACCAACCCATTTTATCTTTGAAAGTAACTTCCTCGGAAAACTGTCTAATTTTTTGGCTACTTCCGGCGGGAAAATTCCAGCCGCCTTTGAGCCAACAGAAAGATAAATTTCCTGCCAGTTAATCTTGCGACCTTTGGCAATCATCCAAATATCTACCACGTCCTTTGCCTCTTCCCGGGAAATTAAGGCGGAAAGTTTATTGGAAAGAATATTTTCTATATTGTCAACTTTATTAAAAATTTCATGGGTTTCAAAACCGCCAAGATGAAAAGCTACATCATCAACCAAATCAAGTTTAAGTATTTTATTAACCATTAAGGAACAAAAACCTTCTGTCTCAATCTTTATTTCTAATTCAAAATCGGCAAGAGAGACAATAATTTTTTCGGTATGGACGAGAAAGTTTTTATCTTTGTTGACAAAAAAACCTAGATCATCAGAATACCGGTGATTAAAATAACAACGGGACAGGGCCGTCCCACCAGTTAAATAAAACGGGGTTTGGGCCGCCTGAATAGCTTTCAATACCCTATCTTGCAACGGATAAAGACTGTCGTTGTAATACGAATTCATAGCCATCTCTAATAGTTTCTTTAAAAAGTTTCTTTTTTACCGTTGGCCAATGACCAGACAATATTTTTGGTGAAACGAGAGACATAGCTTCATAGTAATTTAAGTTATCTAAAACCCTGGCAATTGCCCAATCCTGTGTAAACCAACCGTTACTTTTTTCCCCGTCCAAAATGGCAAAAAAATCTTGCGGGGACAACTTATAATCCCAAATTAATTGGGAAAATTTTTGCGGCTGGTCAAAAAAACTTTGCCTGGTGGTGTTCATATCTGAATCTTACCACTCTCCACCCCCAAAAACCACCCCAACGGAAAAAGTCGTAAGCTAATTTATTAGTCCCATTTTCTCTCTCACTTCCCTCAAGGTCTCGTCAGCAATTTTCTTGGCATAATTTTTGCCATCCTCCAAAATTTGCTCCACTTCCTGCGGATGTTCTTCATAATATTTCCTCCGTTCTTGGATCGGTTTTAGTTCTTTATAAATGGCTTCTGCCAATTCTTCCTTAAGTTCTTTATACTTAATACCTGATACTTTATACATTTCTTTGTATTGCATGGCCCGATCGTGCCCCTCAAATAACTCCACAAAAGTGATTAAATTTGCCAGTGGCCCACTATCCGGAAACTTTTCTCCTTTTCCGGAATCAGTCGTCACTTTCGCCAAAACACCCTTAATTTCCTCCAAAGAATCAGTCAAAATTATTGTTCCTCCCTTTGACTTGCTCATTTTCCCCTCCCCAACTAAGGACGGGACACTTCCCCCCGGCGTGGCGTAACGTTGCGGTTCAACTAATTT
>JBBTUQ010000064.1:0-2199 GCA_038063675.1 Patescibacteria group bacterium
GGGAAAGAACACCTTTAGTATAGGCGCCAAAGAACCGACGCCGCCGGGCATAGGTTAAATAAAGCTTTTCCCGGGCCCTAGTAATCCCAACATAACAGAGCCGGCGTTCTTCTTCGATTTCCAACCGATCCCTAAGACTTCGGGAATGAGGGAAAAGACCTTCTTCCATCCCAACAAGAAAAACAATGGGAAATTCCAGGCCTTTGGCGGCATGAAGGGTCATAAGGGTGATGGCGTTTTTATCACTATGGCGACGGCTCTCTTTTTCGACCAGAGCAATGTTTTCCAAAAATTCAACAAGTGTAGGGAAACTTTCGGCAACGGAACGAAGCTCTTTAATGTTTTCCAGGCGGGCTAAATCCTCTTCGTTTTCTTCGTCGAA
The DNA here is from genome assembly GCA_038063675.1 of Patescibacteria group bacterium. Taxonomy (GTDB): domain Bacteria; phylum Patescibacteriota; class Microgenomatia; order JAMCZE01; family JAMCZE01; genus JBBTUQ01. The sequence continues at coordinate 383 of JBBTUQ010000064.1, forward strand.
AAGATCAAGATAGCCGGTGGCTTGGACAATTTCGTCTAAAAGTTCGAGGGTGGTAAGAGATTCTGGCCCCTTCCAGGGTAAACAAGTCAGAATGACGGATAACTTATTTAATCTGCCTTTCCCGATTTTTTCGGCACGTTTTTGAGAGACGGTGTCTCTGGGGTTATGCGCTAGGCGCAAGTAAGCAATAATATCTTTAATTTCTTTTCTTTCGTAGAAGCGAGTCCCGCCAACAAGAACGTAAGGGAGACCTTCGTGCAGGAAAGCTTCTTCAAGGGCGCGGGATTGGGCATTGGTGCGATAAAGAACAGCAAAATCAGAATAAGACATTTGACTAATTTGACAAATTTGTCCAATTTGACTAATAACATATTTTGCTTCGTCCTGTTCGTTCTTGGCTTCATAGAGAATAATTTTTTCCCCACCATCTTTTTTGGTCCAGAGTTTTAGGATAGGATGAGAAACGTTTTTGGAAATAACGCTGTAGGCGGCATCGAGAATTTTTTGGGTGGAACGATAATTTTCTTCAAGATGAAAAGTTTTAGCATTGGGAAACTCGGATTTAAAAGAAAGAAGATTTTTATAATCAGCTCCACGCCAGGAATAAATGCTTTGCGAGAAGTCACCAACAACACAAATGTTTTGGTATCTTTTGGCGAGAAGTTTTGTCAGTTCGAACTGGGCTTTGTTAGTATCTTGATACTCATCGACTAAAATATACCGAAATTTTTCTTGGTAACAGGCAAGAGCTTGGGGAGATTTTTGAAAAAGACGAACGGTTTCCATAATCAAGTCATCAAAATCCAAAGCAGTATTTTCTTTGAGGGCTTTTTGGTAAGAAAGATAAATTTGGCTGACAGTTTCCTGAAAAAAACCACGGGCATATTGGGGATATTCCAATGCAGAAATTAGCTGATTTTTAGCGCCGCCAATGGTGGTGGCAATGGCATTGGGGTTGGTATTTTTAGGGGAAAGGTTCATCTTTTCCATGACTTGTTTTATAAGATCAATGGTGTCATTGTCGTCGTAAATGACAAAATTTGAGGGGATGTTTATCTCTTTACCGTCAGCGCGTAAGATTTTGGCACACAAACTGTGGAAGGTCCCGGCAAACGGGAGAACAGAGGAGAAGATTAGTTTAGTGACCCGTTCTTTCATTTCCATCGCGGCTTTGTTGGTAAAAGTTACCAAAAGAATATTCTCGGGGGGAATATTTTTTTGATCGACAAGATGGGCGACGCGGTAGGTAAGGACGCGTGTTTTTCCACTCCCCGCCCCGGCAAGAATGATGACGGGACCATCGGTTGTCTTCACTGCTTCCTGCTGGGCAGGATTTAAATCTTTCAGAAAATCCATATTAGCGTTACAATGATAAACAAGATATGAAAAAGTTAGTAGTAGCGAATTGGAAATCCAATATGCCGAGGTTTACTCCACCGAACGGTAGCATTGTGGCCGCTGCATTCCCGTTTATCAATATGTTGCCCGAGGGAATTATTAGGGCGGCGCAGGATGTGTCGAGATTTGAGAAGGGGGCATACACGGGAGAGGTAACGGCGGAAATGTTAAAGAGTTTAAGGGTTCAATATTGTTTAATTGGACATAGTGAACGGAGAAAGTATTTTAACGAAACACTAGAAATTATTCGAGAGAAAATAAAGAGGTTATTAGAACAAGGGATAGTGCCTATTGTCTGCGCGCAAAACGAAGAAGAAGTTGTTGAAGGCGGGTATATTATGTTTGAACCGGAGACAGCAATTAGTACGCCCGGAAATTTTCATCCGGAAAGCCCGGAAAAAGTTGCGGAAATAATTATA
>JBBTUQ010000065.1:0-4776 GCA_038063675.1 Patescibacteria group bacterium
CGCCAAATGGGCATAAATTCTTGGAAGGATTTATCAAATTACGGCTTGTCTTTAACTCTTGGCGGCGGAGAAGTCACTATGACCGAACTTGCTAGCGTCTACGGCGCCCTCGCCAATGACGGCCTTAAAACAAATCTGAATCCCATTATTAAAGTTACTGATTACAAAGGCCGGGTTTTGGAAAACAATCATTCCCAAACCACCCGTGTCCTCTCCCCCCAAACCGCCTTTTTAATTTCTGATATTTTGGCAGATAACGCCGCCCGCACTCCTGCTTTTGGCCCCTCCTCTGCCCTCGTCATTCCTAATCATTTTGTTTCCGTCAAAACCGGAACTGCCCAAGACAAACGTGATAATTGGACCGCCGGTTATAGTTTTGGTGACAACCCAAGATTGGCCATCGTCTGGGTCGGCAACAATGATAATTCTCCTATGAGCCCCTATCTGGAATCCGGCAATACCGGTGCCGCTGCCATTTGGCATAACCTTATGGTCAAACTTTTGGCGGATAAACCGGATGCCAAGCCTGGCCGCCCCGAAAATCTGGTCGCTGTCGAAGTTTGCGCCGTCAACGGCCTTCTCCCTTGTGACAACTGCCCCGCCACCCGCTGGGAATATTTCCTTCCCAACACCGCCCCCACCCAAAAATGCGTCATGGAGAAAAAAGAAGAAGAAAAGAAAAACTAGACATGGTAAAATCCAGCCTGCGGGGAGTGGCGTAGTGGTAGCGCGCTAGGCTGGGGGTCTAGCAGTCCGAGTCCGATTCTCGGCTCCCCGACCAAAATCAGAAACGGCCCACCAAATAAGATCGCAAAAATTTATTGATTGCTAACACCTTTCAACTTTCCAAGACATTGGGAAATCTCGTTAGCCATCGTTACTGGTTTTATTCTCATTTTTACTCTCTTCCTAAAAGTTCCAGCGTTTCTCCATATTCACTAACCGTTCCGGCCACTACTAGGCCTATCTGTTCCGCCCTGATTTCTCCCCCCTTAATTTTCTTAAACACCGCTATCCTGCTAATTCCCAACAGTGGCTGGTGCTAAGACTTTCTCCGAAAACCATTTATTGGCATTACAAACTCCACCCAAACGGTAAAACATCAAATTTTTCTCCGGCGAGCTCGTCATGGTGACACTTTCAATTCCCTTTATGGGTACTCCCTTAAAATCATACTTTACTTTCGCCGCCGCCGGCGCCGGACTAAAATTCCCAAACTTATCAAAAACCACACCTTCATCAGTACTACACCCCTCCGGCAATGGCGTTTCTTTTACTGCTTTAATAAACTTTTCAGATGGTTTAAGTAAATTTAAAAACCCAAAACTTCCTCCTGCTACCTGGTCCCACAGCGAGTAAAGATACGGCACATTATTATAAACATTCACCGTCCGATCATGATCCTTTTCGCACTCCAAAACTCCGCAAAAACCCCCCCGGCAACCCTCATCCAGACTACAGCCATCATCATTAACACATTGCGTTTTATTGCCCTTGGCATCTTTCACCCATGGACCAACAATACACCCCGCCGGTCTTGTCCGGGGCGTTTTCTTCCATCCCTCCACATCTTTAGTCTTATCCCAGCTAAAATTTACCTCTCCGATAGTCAAAGTTTTTTTATTCATTTCCTCGGCATTTGGGTCCCCATCCACTGTAAACGGCGGCCCATACCGTGCCAGTTTGCAAATATTACACGTTGGATCACATCCGTCCTTTGTTGGACAACAAGAAACTTTAGGATCACACGCCGGCGGTGGCGGTGGCGGTGGTGGCGGACCAGGTTTACAGGTGGTTGAAACCTTCCCGCTAGCATCTGCTGAAACAGCACACGATTCTTCATTTCCCAAGTCGCCGCAATTATCCAGTTTTGCATGGAAGTTCACCGCCCCTCCCGCCGGAATTTTTATCGGGTTCCAACAATATTTTCCCCCATGAAACTTATAATTAAATGCAAATTGTCCCTGGCTTACCCCGTTAATATCAAACTGGATATCTCCGTCTTTCCCGCTGTCACTAACCAAACACACAACGGCATTATTATCTGCATCTACGGAAACCTCAAGATGAAAACATTTTCCGTTCTGTGCGAGCACCTCTTTCGCTTTCCCAAATATCTCCGCCAAAAAGTTTTTAACTTTCTCAAAAACCGTTTCTTGTTTTGTTGATTGGTCATTGGCAATTGGGGTTGGATTTTGGATATTGGAGTTTGTTAGGTATTTATATGGTTCTTTGAGGTCCGGATTGGCCGAAAAATATTTCTTTTGTATTTCCTCCGGTTGCAATAATTTAAACAGTTGATTCCCTGCCAGCCCCAACCTCATCAATTCCTGATACGCCGGATACGTTCTGTATTGTTGGTCTCCGCAAACATTAAATTTTATTTGCCCCGAAACCTGCTCGTTGGGAAAAAACGGAATTTTGTCCCAGGCTTTTCTGTCGTCAGAGGCTTTTTCCGGCCTTTTTATATCCGTGATTTTCGTTCCGTAAATCGTCATATTGGCGTACATACTTTTTGTCCCCTGTTTTTTAACGTAATCTATAAAATCCGCCCGCAAATTATCTTTTTGCTCTTGGGTTAATAATTTTCCCAATACTCCCGAAAGTTTAAGTCTTTGCTGGTCATCCATTTTGTCAATTTCCTCTTCCCTGATATGTTCTGCATCCAGTGTCCCTGCCCAATGATCGGCAATTGTCTTGGCAAAAGGCGTTACCACGTTTTTAATATCTAAAGTCCCCATCCACTCGTGCATCGTCTCGCATGTCGGCTCGCTTAATAAGTCGTAAGGCGCCACTTCCGTCAGGGCAATCGAATCGCTTTTTACCTGGGCGCACTGTATCCCCGGCACGGTCGTGGCAAAATTCAATCCCGCGTCTGTCCGCTCTGCGTCCACCACACTGCCATCCGCCTTTTTATACTTTGGCACGTTTCCGCTGGCCCCCCCCGTCCCATATTCACACCGTTGTTTTGATTCTTCTGGATAGTCCTCCGCCTTTCCCGTCTTTGTCCCCGGCCTCGCCCGCTCCATAATTTCACCAGTAATTGGGGGCAAATCAGATCCCGAAGTTTTTCCCCTCCACCACTCCTTCCACCGCGGATCCATAAAACCACCCGTGTCCCGAATAACCAGTAACAACTCCTGACCATTGGCCAGTCCCAAAACATAATTCCCCGAAAGCCTTAAAAGGCTACTGCCCCCTGTTCCCCGCAAAGCTTCATATTTTGTCAAAATATCTTTGCTGACGTTAAATCCTTTAAGATGAAGCATATATCCATTAGCTACATTATCATCCGCCGCATAATGAATAACGATCTGATTTGCTGTTGCGTACAGAACCGTCACCTGGTACCCCCCGCCAATGTCATATCCGGAATTTGGGACATTTATTGTCTGTCCTGCTGTTGTTTTTAAGCCAACCATTGTCACCGGTGTGTCTGCATTAAATATTGGATCGTTAACTCTGTACAAATTTGTTATCGTCGGCTGGCTGTTCCCTCCCCCAATTAAATTGTTCATTTGTGGTGCTCGGTTATCAATCGGATGGTTAAAATCAAACGTCGTCTTACTTCCCGAAGTTTGAGAATACCCTCGTAAATCAATCGCATTAATATCCGGATCGGCTTGCGGATCAACCGCGAACGCCACCGCCGCAAATTTCAAAAAAAACACTACTCCCAATAAAACCCAAACCAACTTCTTGGCCATAAAACCATGGTAGCACAAAATTTGGCGAAATTTTATATAATATGGAACGAATCTTATTTTTTGGAACCGTCGGTCAACGGCAGGCCCTGTCTCTTATAAAGACAAGACGAAAGTTCGACTCTTTCCGGTTCCACAAAAAAATGACTATTCATAAATATACCACCCAAGAATTGGTTTCCCAAAAACCCCCAGAAAAAAAATTCCGGTCGCAACCCCGAAACCCCATCGTCTTTATTCTTCACAATCTCCGCTCTCTGGAAAATGTGGGTCTCTTTTTCCGCCTGGCCGACGCCCTCCTGATAGAAAAAATCTACCTCACCGGCTACACCGGTTATCCTCGTCTACCCAAAGACAGTCGGGACGATCGCATTATTCTCCACGCCGAAAAAGCCATTGCCAAAACCGCCATCAAAACCGTCCCTTTCGTCCCCTGGGAATATTCCCCAAACGTCTTAAGTACCTTAAGTAACCTAAGTCACCTAGGTTACTTATTGGTCGCCGTCGAACAAACCACCACCAGCCTTGACTATCGCCTCGCCAATTATAAATTCCCTCTCGCTCTAATTTTCGGCCACGAACGAACCGGTGTTGAAAGCAAACTTCTTGCCCGGTGCGATCAAATCATTCATCTCCCCATGCTGGGTATGGGTAATTCTCACAATGTGGCCGTGTCCGCCGCCATTATTAGTAGTTTTGTACTTGACAAACTCTCTTTAAAAGTTTAACTTATGAGAAGAGATGAACAATAAAATATTGGTTTTGGTCGGTTTTGTTATTCTGATAATCATTTTGGTCGGTGGCGGCTACTTCTTTTACCAAGTCAGCCTGAACCAACAAGCCGTTTCTGTTCAGACACCTCCCATAACTCCTGCTCCCCCCAAACCTCCCATTGACGAACCGCAAATTCCTCAAATAAAGCTTAATATCACTTCTCCCATCCCCAACGCCCGGGTCACCACCAGTCAAATTTCCGTCAAAGGTCAAACCGTGCCCCTGGCTGACGTGGTCGTCAACGATACCGAAACCAAAGCCGACGCTACGGGAAATTTTTCCGTCACCATCAATCTTG
>JBBTUQ010000066.1:0-3781 GCA_038063675.1 Patescibacteria group bacterium
TCATTATAGATCCTCTCTTCATCGTCTCTGGGGGTAACGTGAGCCTTGGCTTTCATTTCCCGGGAAAGCTCTTCGGCGCGACGAACCGAGCCCTGTTCTTTAAGAATTTGGCGGAGAGCGTCAACCATAAGGTTGGGATCGTCGATGGCCGCCAAAGCCCTAATATGGCCTTCGGTGACCGCGCCGCTAATCATGGCGTCTTTTAAGGCATCCGGGAGAGTCAGCAAGCGCAAAGAATTGGCAACGTATGACTGGGATTTACCGACTCTTTGGGCGATTTCGGCGGTGCCCAGGCTAAATTCATCCATCAGTCTTTTAAAGCCTTGGGCGCGCTCCAGAGGGTTTAGATCGACGCGCTGGATATTTTCCACAATGGCCATTTCCAGCATCCCCCGGTGGGAAGTTTTTTTAACCAGACAAGGGACAGTGCTTAGCCCGGCGATTTTACTGGCTCTCCAGCGTCTTTCTCCGGCGATGATTTGAAATCCGGCCGGGGTTTCGGCAATGACGATGGGCTCCAATATGCCGTGTTCACGAATTGAATCGACAAGATCAACTAAAGACTCGGGAGTGATAAGACCACGAGGTTGAAGAGGATTTGGCTGGAGCAGGTTAATGTCAATATTCTCAATTTTTTGAATATTTTCGTCCATTTTAGTTAACAGTTAAAAATTTCTTGCCAAGCCGGGTAATAAAATTAAGAATCCCCGTTTGGACGGCGTAAATTGTGTAGTCGCCTCCCATTTTGGTCCCAACACCGGCATTAAATTTAGTCCCTTTCTGTCGAACCAAAATATTGCCCGGGATGACTTTTTGGCCGGCAAATAGCTTGACGCCAAGTTTTTTGGCGATCGAATCCCGATTTCCTTTAGTGACGGCTCCGGCTTTAATGTGGGCCATATTTTAAAACACAAATATTCCTGATAATTTTTGCTTGTGGGCGGGCGTATTTATACGGTCCTTCGGCCAAACTATAGCCTATATTTTTTGCTTTGTCAAGAACATTTTTCACGGAAGGGAAAGCAATGACAACACGGCCACCGGGAACAAGAATTTTCGTCCAATCAGCCAAAGCTTGAAAGTAGAGAACGTCGAGGTTTAGTTTAGGCCCTAGATCCGGCTCGGTAACAATGGCATCGATATTTTTCACCCGGTTGCTAATTGTTCTGGCGTCTGAAACATAAAGTTTTGCTGTTTTACCCAGCCAGTGAAGATTTTTTTGGGTTCTTTCAATTTGGGATTTATTAATATCTGAACCGGTGGCATTTAGACCAATTGTCAAGGCTTCCATCAATATTGTTCCGGTTCCGCAAAATGGATCAAGAATATTTTTCCCTTGGGAAATATTGATCATCATGCGGGCAACTTTGGGGGGGAGCATGCCAATGTGACCTTCGGCGCAGGGGCGGCCATAGTCTCGCCTCCCCCACTCTTCAAAATCCTGAACGGCGACAGTTTTCCCGATCCACCCGTCACCGATAATTATTTCCGTTAATTTCTGTTTAGCCACGACGACGCTTGATAGTTGTTTTTCGCCATGTTTTGGTAGAACAAATCTTTCCCCGGTTTCGTTTTTTATGTCTTTGCAAAGCTTAACAATGTTCACCTTGCCTGTTAAATCCGAGACTCCAAAATCCCCTTTTATAATTTCGGATAATTTAATATCTTCGGGTAAGATTTCGGCAATTTTGACGGTGCCGCCTAATTTTTTAATTAATTCTTGAGGGGGAAGATCTGTTCCGACAGCATTTAGTTCTGCTTGTGCCAACTCCGGCGCATTACCAAAAATAAATTTATATTTCATCCATTTGTCATGAAGACTTGGCTTTCTTAGAGATTTTCAGGACCTTAATTTTTGTCAGGTCGGCGCGGAAGCCGATGGTTTTGCGGTAGCGGGATTTGGCTTTGAATTTTGAAACTCTTATTTTTTCTCCACGAAAATTTTCTAATACTTCAAAAGAAACTTTGGCACCGGCAACGTATGGTTGGCCGATTAATACTTGTTCGTCTTTAACAATTAAAAGAACTTCGCTGGTCTCAAATTTAGATCCTATAGCGTGCGTAACACGGTCAATATCAAAGACCTGTCCTTCGGTGACTTTATATTGACGACCGGATAAACTGATAACGGCATAGTCCACGACTTCTGATTTTACCGTAATCTTTGCTCTTTAGCAATGCTCTCAATGATTCCCAACATTATCATGGTGGCTAAAATCGAACTTCCCCCGTAAGAAATTAGGGGCAAAGTTATACCGGTTATAGGAAGCAAACCAATATTCATGCCGATATTTATGAAAAATTGACTAAGAAGAATAAAAAGAAATCCGGTTAAAAGCAAAATCGTGTATTTGTCGCTAGACATTTGTATCAGCTTAAAAATACGAAGAAAAATTATAAAATAGGTGACAAGAATTAACAGGACGCCAACGTAGCCAAATTCTTCAGCCAGAGAGGCGAAAATAAAGTCGGTGTGACGTTCCGGGAGAAAATTCAGGTGTGACTGGGTGCCGCGGCCCAATCCTTTGCCAAATATCATCCCGGAACCAACGGCAATCACGGCCTGGATGGCGTTGTAGCTGGAACCCAAAGGATCCTGACCGGGATTAAAGAAAGATAAAAGTCTAGTTTTTTGATAATCTTTTAGGAAATTCCAGAGAAGCGGGGCGGAAGAGAGAATTATGAATATAGAAGCGAGAATATAGGATAAGGAGATGCCGGAGACGAAGACCAGGCCACCGAAAGACAGAATATAAACAATGGCGCTGCCAAGGTCTGGTTGGCGAAAGACAAGAAAAAAAGGAACAAGAAAAAAGGAACAAGAAAAAAGGAAATTTTTCAAATTTTTGGGTGGGAACTGGATAAGAACGGCGGCTAAAGAGGTAATAAAAAATGGCTTGAGAAGTTCGCTGAATTGAAGGCGGAAATTACCAATTTCAATCCAACGAATAGCCCCGCGGGATTCGATACCCACAACAAAAATTACAAGTAACAAGATACAAGAGACAAAATAAATGGGAAGCCAGAGAGCCTGATATAGACGGTGGTCGATTTGGGAGAAGAAGAAAAAGACAAGGAAACTAAAGATAAAAAATATTAGTTGGGCGAGAAAAAGACCGGGAAAAATACTAAAGATTACCGTTAGGGAAAACCCTGCCAGAACCAAAACGCAAACCACAATTATCCAATCGAAATTTTTAAACACGGATGATTTTTAAATTTTCTCCTTTGACAAGTTTTGTGGTCAGAGTTTGGGTTTTGATGTAATTTTCAAAGTCTGAAGGCCAGGAAGGGAGTTCGACGGTGGCTAATTCGTCGAGACGGCAGCCAACGGCCTTTCTTGCATCCTGAATATCTCGTATTAAATCTCTCGCCTTCCCTTCAGTAATAAGCTGGGACGTTAATGTTGGATCTAAATAGAAACCGTTCTTAATATTTTTAATAAACCCTATTGGAATATGGTGGAAGATTTTTTTGATATTTAGCTCACTTTTAAGGAGGTCTTCATATTCTGTCATCCATTTTTGGCCATTGATATATAACGCACCTAATGGTTGACGTAATTTTATTCCTTTAATTTTTCTTTCAGCATGAACTTCTTCGACTAGTTTTCTGATTTGTTGCATTTCTTTAATAATTTTGGCGTGCATCGTTGAATTTTTAACGGTAGCGGGCCATGATTCTAAATGAACACTTTCTTTGTTCGTTAGATTTTTATATATTTCCTCGGCGATGAAAGGTGTAAAGGGAGCAAGAAGTTTACTCAAAGTAACTAAAACTT